>NZ_NMPP01000100.1:0-1516 GCF_009192885.1 Xanthomonas sp. LMG 12462
TGCCAGAGGATGGCGCCCAGATCGGGATGCCTCCAATGCTCCGCACTGCCCGGGCCGATGAAGGGCTGGCCGAGGAAGATGCAGCGCGCCAAGCGCATCTCGAACAAAGCCTCATTGGGCCCATCGCCCTCCACGAACAGCGGCCCTTCGTGCTCCATGAAGCGGCGGATGTGTTCCCAGGTATCTAGCAGGGGCTGCACCGCGATGGCGCTGCTGGTCAGGCCCAGGCCGAACTGGCCGACCACGCGGGTATCGCCCGGCGCGGCCAGCACGATCATCTGCAGAGCGGCGTTGTCCTGCGCCACGGTGCCGGTGAAGGTCTTGAAGCGGGTGACCTGGGCGCGCACGCAGGCCCAGTCGTAGCTGAGGATCTCGTGCTGGCCACCCCCGCCCCAGAGCGGCCACCAGCCGAAGAGACGCGTGTTGTCCTTGAATACATGGACCTTGCCGGCGTTGCGGTCGCACAGGGTGGGTGCGTAGCGGTAGCCGGTGAGGTCGAAGCGGAGCATGAACGTAGTAGCCAACAGCATGATTCCACCGAACACAGCCGAGAACGCATCGAAACTTGTGAAGAGCGTTGGAATCAGCAAAGCGAGCAAAGGACTCATGATGGCGATTGCTCCGAAAGCAAGATAGCCGACGAGCACAGTCATCATGCTTCCGTACGCTAGCCCATGCGGAAACGCCTCGATGACCGCGCCGCCGCTGTTGGGCGATCGGCTGGCCGGTACGCTGTGTGGCGGCAAGAGCACCGCCCCGGCGCCGATGCCCCTGAACACCTCGTTGTCGTGCAGCTTGAAGAATTCGTCGCAGGCCTCCTGGCCGAACCATTCGATATCGGCCATGCCCAGTGGCCGGCCAGATGCCGATGGCTTGGGTCCAGAGGCTGGGTGCTTGTCGTTCTTGATTCGGGCCATGATCAGAGTTTAGAGCGGCTCACAAAACTCTTCTGGCGTCGTTGCCGCATCTTCTCGTACTACTCGTACTGCCTTCGATGCGGCGCCTCGCCAGAACCGCTTCGCTGGGTTTTGTGAGCCGCCCTTATTCACGATGAGCGGTCGCGCCCGAGGCTGAGGCGCTCGACGGCAGCGGCGCAGCGGCCCCTGCGGCGCGGTCCGGGACCACATGGCGCCAAGCGTCCAGCGCGCTGCCATGCAACGGTGCGCCGCCCACGCTGGCCAGCACTTCAGGCGGCCATGCGGGCTTGCTCTTGATGTGGAAACTGGCCCAGCGGATCAGGCCGTAGAGCAGGGTCAGCGGGAACAGCGGGATGGCGATGACCTGCCAGAGGATGGCGCCCAGGTCGGGGTGCTTCCAATGCTCCGCACTGCCCGGGCCGATAAAGGGCTGGCCGAAGAAGATGCAGCGCGCCAAGCGCATCTCGAACAAGGCCTGATTGGGTCCGTCGCCTTCAACGAACAACGGCCCTTCGTGCTCCCTTAAGCGGGGGGTGTGCCCCCCGGTAGTGCGTAGGGGGCCGGATTGTCAACACATCTGGCGGCGCCTCAGAACCAAA
>NZ_NMPP01000101.1:0-962 GCF_009192885.1 Xanthomonas sp. LMG 12462
GTAGATACCGTCTTACCCCCTAGCAGGCAAGGCCCCTTTTCGGATCGAACGCCGTGCCCGATTTGAGAACCCCGTAGGCCAGGTGCAGGAGCTTGCGCATGGCGGCGCACACGATCTGCTTGCCGGTTTTGCCACGTTCGCTCAGCCGCTGTTTCAGCGCCCGGATGATCGGGTTGTGGGTCATGGCCACCAGGGCCGGCATGAACAGGCCTGCGCGCAAGCGGGGCGAGCCGGTGCGCGAGATGCAGACGTGGCCTTTGCGCTCGCCCGACTCCTGCAGGCACGGATTCAGTCCCGCGAAGGCGGTCACCGCCGAGGCATCGGCGAAGCGCCTCACATCGCCAAGCTCGGCCAGCATCAAGGCCGCGCTGGTGTCGGCAATCCCCTGGATGCTCACCAGCAGCTCGCGCTGCCCACGCAAGGTCGGATCCTGGTCGATATGGTCATCGATGGCCTGCTCGATCTGGGCGATGTGGTGTTGCAGATCGGCCAGATGGACCTGGATCGAGTCCTTCACCTGGGCCGGAGCGACGTCCAGCCGGTTGCGCTCCATCTGCAGCATCTGTTGCAGATCCTGGCGCCGGCGCACCAGCGCTTTGAGCTGCTTGAGCGCCGGCGGATCAGGGTGCCAACGGCGTAACTGCTCGCGGTGACGCAGGGCATAACTGGCGATCAGCTTGGCATCGCTGCGATCGGTCTTGACCCGGCTGAGTTGGCTGCGTGCGTACGCGGCCGTCTGCGCCGGGTTGAGCACGCACACCCGATAGCCGCGTGCGTGGAGGAACTCGGCCAGCGCCTGGTGGTAGGTGCCGGTGGCCTCCATGGCGATCCAGCTATCGGGCTGGGCATGCGTCTGCAGCCATGCCTGCAGGGCCTGGAAGCCCTTGGCATCGTTGGACAACTTGGCCTTGGTACGGTGCTTGCCATTGGTCAGCTCGATAGCCACATCGAAACTGCGTTTG
>NZ_NMPP01000102.1:0-2849 GCF_009192885.1 Xanthomonas sp. LMG 12462
CCCGTAGGGGCGGATGAGGGTACGGGCGCAGCCTCGTGAACCCAGGTCAGCGGGTCGCTTCGCGCCGCACCCTCACCCCAACCCCTCTCCCGACGGGAGAGGGGCTACACGCCGCAGCGTAGAATTGGCCGATGAGCCGATTAGTCCTGATCGACGGGTCCAGTTACCTGTATCGCGCGTTCCACGCGCTTCCGCCGCTGACCAATGCCGCCGGCGAGCCCACCGGCGCGCTGTTCGGCGTGGTCAACATGTTGCGCGCCACCCTCAAGGAGCGCCCCGAGTACGTGGCCTTCGTGGTCGACGCGCCGGGCAAGACCTTCCGCGACGACCTGTACCCGCAGTACAAGGCCAACCGCCCGCCGATGCCCGACGAGCTGCGCGCGCAGGTCGAGCCGATGTGCCAGATCGTGCATGCGCTGGGCATCACCATCCTGCGCGAGAACGGGGTCGAGGCCGACGACGTGATCGGCACCCTGGCCCTGCAGGGCGCCGGCGACGGCCTGGACGTCACCATCTCCACCGGCGACAAGGATTTCGCCCAGCTGGTGCGCCCCGGCGTGCAACTGGTCAACACCATGAGCGGCAGCCGCATGGATTCGGATGCGGCGGTGATGGAGAAGTTCGGGGTCTGGCCGCACCAGATCGTCGACCTGCTGGCGCTGATGGGCGACACCATCGACAACGTGCCGGGCGTGGAGAAATGCGGACCCAAGACCGCGGCCAAGTGGCTGGCCGAGTACGGCTCGCTGGACGGGGTGATCGCCCATGCCGACTCCATCAAGGGCAAGATCGGCGACAACCTGCGCGCGGCGCTGCAGCGCCTGCCGCTGAACCGCGAGCTGGTCACCATCAAGACCGACGTGACGCTGCCCGGCGGCCCGCGCACCCTGGGCCTGCGCGAACAGGAGCCGGAGCAGTTGCGTGGCCTGTACCAGCGTTATGGCTTTACCCAGGCGCTGCGCGACCTGGACGGCGGCGTGGCTGCGCCGGAGGCCGCCAGCGAGGCGACGCCCAGCCTGCGCGGCACCGCCGCCGGCTATGCCCGGGCCGCGGCGCCGGCCGCCGATACGGCGCTGGACCCGGCACTGGCCGCCAAGGGCGACTACACCGCGGTGACCACACCCGAGGCGTTCGAAGCTCTGCTGGTGCGCCTGCGCGCCGCCGACGGCTTCGCCTTCGACACCGAAACCGATGCGTTGGACGCCATGCGCGCCAACCTGGTCGGGCTCAGCTTCGCCACCGAGCCGGGCCGCGCCGACTACCTGCCGCTGGGCCACGACTACCCCGGCGCGCCGGTGCAACTGGACCGCGCGCTGGCGCTGGAGATGCTCAAGCCGCTGCTGGAGGACCCGGCCAAGGCCAAGGTCGGCCAGCACGGCAAGTACGACCTGCACGTGCTGCGCCGCCACGGCGTGGAGGTGCGCGGCTACGCCGACGACACCATGCTGGAGAGCTTCGTGCTCAATTCCACCGCCAGCCGCCACGACATGGACTCGCTGGCCCGGCGCTACCTGGGCTACGACACGGTCAAGTACGAGGACGTAGCCGGCAAGGGCGCCAAGCAGATCGCGTTCTCGCAGGTGGCCATCGACGACGCCACCGGCTACGCCGCCGAGGACGCCGACATCACCCTGCGCCTGCACCGCACGCTGTCGGCGCAGCTGGACGCCGAGCCGGCGCTGGCGCGGGTCTACCGCGAGATCGAGATGCCGCTGGTGCCGGTGCTGGCGCGGGTCGAGGCGAACGGCGTGTGCGTGGACATCGCCGAGCTGCGCAAGCAGAGCCAGGACCTGAGCCAGCGCATGCTGGCCGCGCAGCAGAAGGCCACCGCGCTGGCCGGGCGCAGCTTCAACATGGACTCGCCCAAGCAGCTGCAGGCGGTGCTGTTCGACGAACTGAAGCTGCCGGCGGTGCTGAAGACCCCCAAGGGCCAGCCCAGCACCAACGAGGAGGCGCTGGAGGCGATCGCCGACCAGCACGAGCTGCCGCGGGTGATCCTGGAGTACCGCGGCCTGGCCAAGCTGCGCAGCACCTACACCGACAAGCTGCCGGAGATGGTCAACCCCGACACCGGCCGCGTGCACACCAGCTACCACCAGGCTGGCGCCGCCACCGGGCGGCTGTCCTCCTCCGATCCCAACCTGCAGAACATTCCGATCCGCACCGACGACGGCCGCCGCATCCGCCGCGCCTTCGTCGCCCCGCCCGGGCGCAAGCTGATCGCCTGCGACTATTCGCAGATCGAGTTGCGGATCATGGCCCACCTGTCCGAGGATCCGGGCCTGTTGCGCGCCTTCGGCAGCGGCGTGGACGTGCACCGCGCCACCGCCGCCGAGGTGTTCGGGCGCAAGCTCGAAGAGGTCACCGGCAACGAGCGCCGCGCCGCCAAGGCGATCAACTTCGGCCTGATGTACGGCATGAGCGCGTTCGGCCTGGCCCGCAACCTGGGCATCGGCCGCGGCGAGGCGCAGGACTACGTGGCGCTGTACTTCAGCCGCTACCCGGGCGTGCGCGACTTCATGGAGCGCATGCGCGAGCAGGCGCGCACCCAGGGCTACGTGGAGACCCTGTTCGGCCGCCGCCTGTACCTGAACGACATCAACGCCCGCCAGCAGGGCCTGCGCGCCGGTGCCGAGCGCGCGGCGATCAACGCCCCGATGCAGGGCACCGCCGCCGACATCATCAAGCGCGCCATGGTCGGCGTGGACGCCTGGCTGCAGGACCACCGCGACCGCGCGTTGATGATCCTGCAGGTGCACGACGAACTGGTGTTCGAAGCCGATGCCGGCTTCGTCGACACCTTGCTGCCGGAAGTGACCGGGCGGATGTCCGCCGCGGCGGAGCTGAAG
>NZ_NMPP01000103.1:0-20819 GCF_009192885.1 Xanthomonas sp. LMG 12462
GAGCCAACCCACTGCAAAGCGATCATCAAAAACAGAGTAGTCGCTTTCTGCGGGAGGGACTTCAGTCCCGACGGGCTTCCCCGGAACGCCCGTCGGGGCTGAAGCCCCTCACACAGTGCAATCGCAAGCGCTTGGCACTCGCGGAAACTCCCGGGTCCCGGACCCCGGACCCCGGACCCCGGACCCCGGACCCCGGACCCCGGCTTCAATGCTCGCGCAGATCCCGCGGCCGGAACCCCAGCGCCAGCAAGGCGAGCAGATACACCGCGCCGCCGCCGCCGACCAGCAGCAACAGGCTGCCGATCCGGTGCCACTTGTCCATGGTGGTGAACGCCGGCAGCCAGTGCAGGCCCAGCGCCAGGACCGCGGCCATCGCCGCACAGGCCACGCCCAGCCGCAGCAGGTAGCCGCTCCAGCCCGGCTTGGGCTGGTAGACCTGGTCGCGGCGCAGCCAGCGCCACAGCAGCGACAGGTTGAGGTAGCTGGCCACCGCACTGGCCAGGCCCAGTGCCAGGTGCAGGCCCGGCACCGCCTCCAGCGCCGCGCGCACGCCCTGCGCGCGCAGCTCCGCCGGCACCCACAGCTGGTACAGGATCGCCAGGAACAACAGGTTCAGCGCCATGTTGGCGACCAGCGCGGCGACGCCGGCGCGCACCGGCGTGCGCGTGTCCTGGCGCGAGTAGAACGCCGGCAGCAGCACCTTGAGCAGGGCGAACGCCGGCAGGCCGAAGCTCAGCCCGAACACCGACATCGCCGCCATGCGCGTGTCGAAGGCGGTGAACTTGCCGTACTGGAACAGGGTCGCCACCAGCGGCTGGCTCAGCAGCATCAGCCCCAGCATCGCCGGCACCGCGATCAGCAAGGTCGTGCGCAGCCCCCAGTCCAGCGCGCTGGAAAATCCCGCGCGATCGGTCTTGACGTGGTGCCGCGACAGCGCCGGCAGGATCACCGTGCCCAGGGCCACACCGAACACGCCCAGCGGCAGCTCCAGGAAGCGGTCGGCCTGCGACAGCCAGCTCTGCGAGCCGGCGTACAGGAACGAGGCGATCACCGTGTCCAGCAGCAGGTTGATCTGCGCGATCGAGGAACCGAACAGCGTCGGCACCATCAGGGTCAGCACCCGGCGCACGTCCGGATGCCGCCAGCCCCAGCGCGGCAGGGTCAGCAGGTCGATGCCGCGCAAGGCCGGCAACTGGAACAGCAACTGCAGCACGCCGGCCACCAGCACCGCCCAGCCCATCGCCAGGATCGGCACCTGCAGCCGCGGCGCCAGCCACAGTGCGCCGGCGATCATGCACAGGTTGAGGATCACCGGGGTCAGCGCCGGCAGGCCGAAGCGGTGGAAGCTGTTGAGCGCACCGCCGGCCAGCGCGGTCAGCGACACGAACAGCAGGAACGGGAAGGTCAACCGCAGCAGATCGACGATCAACCCGAACTTGGCCGGGTCGTCGGTAGCGCCAGGATTGAACAGCATCGCCACCTGCGGGGTGAAGATCAGCCCCAGCGCGGTGACCAGCAGCAGCACCCCGCCCAGGGTGCCGGACACCCGCGACATCAGTGCGCGCAGGTCGGCGTGCGGGCGGGTTTCCTTCACCTCGGTGAACACCGGCACGAAGGCGGTGGCGAACGAGCCCTCGGCGAACAGCCGGCGCAGGAAGTTGGGAATGCGGAACGCCACCCAGAACGCGTCGGTGGTGGCGTTGGCGCCGAAGGAAATGGTGATGGCCTGGTCGCGCACCAGTCCCAGCACGCGCGAGACCATGGTCATGCTGCTGAAGGAGAGCAGCCCGCGGAGCATGCGCGGCTGGCTCATGCGGCAGCCCTCTTGACAATTGACTTGACGCGAATATTCGGACGCTTCATACTCTCCCGCTTGTTTTTATCCACCACACAGCTTTCCAGGAAACCACCACCGTGGCCAATATCAAGTCCGCCAAGAAGCGCGCCAAGCAGACCGTCGTGCGCAACGCGCGCAACACGGCTCAGCGTTCGATGCTGCGCACCGCCGTCAAGAAGGTCATCAAGGCCCTGGACGCCAACGACGCAGCCGGCGCCGAAGCCGCCTTCGCCATCGCCCAGCCGATCCTCGACCGTTTCAGCTCGCGCGGCCTGATCCACAAGAACAAGGCTGCCCGTCACAAGAGCCGCCTGAGCGCCCGCATCAAGGCGATCAAGACCGCCGCCTGATCGGCCGCAGTCGACGCCGGGAGCGCGCACGCTTCCGGCAGCACCACGAAAAAGCCCGGCCTCGGCCGGGTTTTTCGTGTGCGCGTCACCCTGCCCCGCGCGCCGCGGGACGGCGCGACGCTCAGGAGGCATTGGCGGCCGCCTCCAGCGCCTCCTCGCGCTGGCGGTCGAAGAACGCCATCACGTCCTTCATGATCGGCCAGGTGCCTTCGCGGCCCAGCGCCGACACCAGGTACCAGGGTTGGGTCCAGCCCAACTCCGCGACGACCTGCTCGGCCAGCGCCCGCGCCTCGTCCTCGAACATCAGGTCGGCCTTGTTCAGCACCAGCCAGCGCGGCTTGGCCAGCAGCTCCGGATCGTGCTTCTGCAGCTCGCGCTCGATCGCCCGCACCTGCTCGGTCGGCGACACGCCGTCCACGCCGCCTTCCATCGGCGCCAGATCCACCAGGTGCAGCAGCAGGCGGGTGCGCTGCAGGTGGCGCAGGAACTGCGCACCGAGGCCGGCGCCGTCGGCGGCCCCCTCGATCAGCCCGGGAATGTCGGCGATCACGAAGCTGCGGTAGGCCTCGACACTGACCACGCCCAGGTTCGGGTACAGCGTGGTGAACGGGTAGTCGGCGACCTTCGGCGTGGCCGCGGACACGGCGCGGATGAAGGTGCTCTTGCCGGCATTGGGGAAGCCCAGCAGGCCGACGTCGGCCAGCAGCTTCAGCTCCAGCTTGAGCGTGCGCTCCTCGCCCTCCTCGCCCGGCGTCGCCTTGCGCGGCGCGCGGGTCACCGAACTCTTGAAATGCATGTTGCCCAGGCCGCCCTTGCCGCCCTGCGCGACCAGCAGGCGGTCGCCGTGCGCGACCAGGTCGCCGATGACCTCGTCGGTCTCGACATTGATCACCACGGTGCCGACCGGCACGGTGATGGTCAGGTCCTCGCCGGCCTTGCCGTACATCTGCCGGCCCATGCCGTTCTCGCCGCGCTGCGCACGGAACGCGCGCTGGTGGCGGAAGTCGACCAGGGTATTGAGATTCTCGTCGGCGACCAGCCACACACTGCCGCCATTGCCGCCGTCGCCACCATCAGGCCCACCCAGCGGGATGAACTTCTCGCGGCGAAAGCCGATGCAGCCATTGCCGCCATTGCCGGCCGTGACCTGGATTTCCGCTTCGTCTACGAGTTTCATGGATAACAACCGGGAATTGGGAATGGTGAATCGGGAATGGGAAAAGCGAGCCATCGCCGCGGCGACGATTCTATGTCGCAGCCACAAATCGGCAAAATCCATCACTGCATTGCCTGACGCAACCAGGACAGGGCGAGTTCACGGGAGGCGCCTTTGCCCATTCCCGATTCCCCACTCCCCATTCCCAGCCGCAAAACAAAAACCCCGCCGAAGCGGGGCTTTCGTCAGCAAGCCTGCGCCACGGCGCAGGCCCTGGACACCGGCGACTTACGCCTCGGTGACCACGCTCACGGTGCGGCGCTTCTTGGCGCCCTTCACCGAGAACTCGACCTTGCCGTCGACCAGCGCGAACAGGGTGTGGTCGCGGCCCAGGCCGACGCCGGCGCCCGGGTGGAACTGGGTGCCGCGCTGACGCACGATGATGTTGCCGGCTTCGATGGCCTGGCCGCCGAACATCTTCACGCCCAGGTACTTCGGGTTGGAGTCGCGGCCGTTGCGCGAGGAACCTACGCCTTTTTTGTGTGCCATGACTGCTGCTCCTTACTTGTTGTCGCCGGAACCAGCGATCCCGGTGATCTCGATTTCGGTGTAGTGCTGCCGATGACCCTGACGCTTCATGTGGTGCTTGCGGCGGCGGAACTTGATGATGCGCACCTTGTCGGCGCGGCCGTGGGCCACGACCTTGGCGGTGACGGCGGCGCCCTTCAGCGCGTCGCCGATCTTGATGCCGTCGCTGTCGCCCAGCATCAGGATGTTGTCGAACGTGATCTCGTTGCCGTCTTCGACTTCGAGCTTTTCCACGCGGAGCGTTTCGCCCTGCGCGACGCGGTATTGCTTACCGCCGGTGACCAGTACTGCGTACATGACCAGACTTCCTCTGTAGTTATTGTGGTCGTTCCTGCCGTGCCGTTTCGGGCAGACAGGAGCGGGATTGTAAGCCGCCGCGCGCGGCAGGGTCAAGCCCACCCAGGCCCGGACTGTCAAGCCCCGCGGGCCGGCGCGGCTGCCTGAACCAGCCAGCCGCCGGCGCCCGGCGGCGCTGGGATCTGCGGCAATTGCCCCCACCTGACAAGCTGGGTACGCTGATCGATTGCCGTCCCCTTTCCGCCCCCACACTGGCCAGCGGCACCGCCACGGCCGGCACATTCCGGAATCTCTTCATGGCGATGGATTACATCCGCATCCGCGGCGCGCGGACGCACAACCTCAAGAACCTCGACCTCGACCTGCCGCGCGACAAGCTGATCGTGATCACCGGCCTGTCCGGGTCCGGCAAGTCCTCGCTGGCGTTCGACACCATCTACGCCGAGGGCCAGCGCCGCTACGTGGAGTCGCTGTCGGCGTACGCGCGGCAGTTCCTCAGCGTGATGGAGAAGCCCGACATCGATCACATCGAAGGCCTGTCGCCGGCGATCGCGATCGAGCAGAAGTCGACCTCGCACAACCCGCGCTCCACCGTCGGCACCATCACCGAGATCTACGACTACCTGCGCCTGCTGTACGCGCGCGTCGGCCAGCCGCGCTGCCCCGACCACGGCTATCCGCTGGAGGCGCAGACGGTCAGCCAGATGGTCGACCAGGTGCTGACCCTGGACCCGGAGCAGCGCTACATGCTGCTGGCGCCGGTGATCCGCGAGCGCAAGGGCGAGCATGCGCAGGTGTTCGAGCAACTGCGCGCGCAGGGCTTCGTGCGCGTGCGCGTGGACGGCGAGCTGTACGAGATCGACGCGGTGCCGGCGCTGGCGCTGCGCCAGAAGCACACCATCGAGGCGGTGATCGACCGCTTCCGCCCGCGCGAGGACATCAAGCAGCGCCTGGCCGAAAGCTTCGAGACCGCGTTGAAGCTGGCCGACGGCATGGTGTCGGTGCAGTCGCTGGACGACACCGCGGCCGCGCCGCACCTGTTCTCCTCCAAGTACAGCTGCCCGGTCTGCGACTACTCGCTGCCGGAGCTGGAACCGCGCCTGTTCTCGTTCAACGCGCCGATGGGCGCCTGCCCGAGCTGCGACGGCCTGGGCGTGGCCGAGTTCTTCGATCCCGAGCGGGTGGTGGTGCATCCGGAGCTGTCGCTGTCGGCCGGCGCGGTGCGCGGCTGGGACCGGCGCAACGCGTACTACTTCCAGTTGATCGCCTCGCTGGCCAAGCACTACAAGTTCGACGTCGACGCGCCCTGGCAGTCGCTGCCGGCGAGCGTGCGCCAGGCGGTGCTGTACGGCAGCGGCGACGAGACCATCACCTTCACCTACTTCACCGATGCCGGCGGCCGCACCCAGCGCAAGCATCGCTTCGAAGGCATCATCCCCAACCTGGAGCGCCGCTACCGCGAGACCGAATCGCCGGCGGTGCGCGAGGAACTGGCCAAGTACATCAGCGAACGGCCGTGCCCGGACTGCAAGGGCGCGCGCCTGAACAAGGCCGCGCGCAACGTGTTCGTCGCCGACCGCCCGCTGCCGGACCTGGTGGTGCTGCCGATCGACGATGCACTGAGCTTCTTCCGCCAGCTCGACCTGCCCGGCTGGCGCGGCGAGATCGCCAGCAAGATCGTCAAGGAGATCGCCGAACGGCTGGGCTTCCTGGTCGATGTCGGCCTGGATTACCTGACCCTCGAGCGCAAGGCCGACACCCTGTCCGGCGGCGAGGCGCAGCGCATCCGCCTGGCCAGCCAGATCGGCGCCGGCCTGGTCGGGGTGATGTACGTGCTCGACGAGCCGTCGATCGGCCTGCACCAGCGCGACAACGAACGCCTGCTCGGCACCCTCACCCGCCTGCGCGACCTCGGCAACACGGTGATCGTGGTCGAGCACGACGAGGACGCGATCCGCCTGGCCGATTACGTGCTGGACATCGGCCCCGGCGCCGGCGTGCACGGCGGCGAGGTGGTCGGCCACGGCAGCGTGCAGGACCTGTTGAAGGCGCCGCGATCGCTGACCGGGCAATACCTGTCCGGCAAGCGCCGCATCGAGATCCCGGCCAAGCGCCACAAGGCCAATCCGAAGATGACCCTGCACCTGCGCGGGGCCACCGGCAACAACCTCAAGAACGTCGACCTGGACATCCCGGCCGGCCTGCTGACCTGCATCACCGGCGTGTCCGGCTCGGGCAAGTCGACGCTGATCAACGACACCCTGTTCACCCTGGCGGCCAACGAGATCAACGGCGCCTCGCACAGCGTGGCGCCGTACCGCGAGATCGAGCACCTGGACCTGTTCGACAAGGTCGTGGACATCGACCAGTCGCCGATCGGGCGCACCCCGCGTTCCAATCCGGCCACCTATACCGGCCTGTTCACGCCGCTGCGCGAACTGTTCGCGCAGGTGCCGGAAGCGCGCTCGCGCGGCTACTCGCCGGGCCGCTTCAGCTTCAACGTGCGCGGCGGCCGCTGCGAGGCCTGCCAGGGCGACGGCCTGATCAAGGTGGAGATGCACTTCCTGCCGGACGTGTACGTGCCCTGCGACGTCTGCCACGGCAAGCGCTACAACCGCGAGACGCTGGAGATCCTGTACAAGGGCTTCAACATCAACGACGTGCTGGAAATGACCGTCGAGGATGCGCTGAAGCTGTTCGAGCCGGTGCCGTCGATCGCGCGCAAGCTGGAGACCCTGGTCGACGTGGGCCTGAGCTACATCAAGCTCGGGCAGAGCGCGACCACCCTGTCCGGCGGCGAGGCGCAGCGCGTGAAGCTGTCCAAGGAACTGTCGCGGCGCGATACCGGCCGCACCCTGTACATCCTCGACGAGCCGACCACCGGCCTGCACTTCCACGACATCGAGGCGCTGCTGGGCGTGCTGCACAAGCTGCGCGACGAGGGCAACACCGTGGTGGTGATCGAACACAACCTGGACGTGATCAAGACTGCGGACTGGATCGTCGACCTGGGGCCGGAAGGCGGCCACCGCGGCGGCACCATCCTGGTCACCGGCACGCCGGAAGACGTGGCGGCCTGCCCGCAGTCGTACACCGGCCAGTTCCTGGCGCGGATGCTGCCGTCCACCAGCGCGCGCCCGGAGCAGCCGGCGGCGATGGCCAACAAGCCCGATGCGCGCCCGCCGCGCAAGGTCAAGCCGGAAAAGCCGGCGAAGAAGCAGGCGGTGGCCGCCAAGAGCGGCAAGGCCAGCAAGAGCACCACCAGCACCGGCACCAAGAAGAAGAAGGACGTTTGATGAGCAGCGAACACAAGATCCTGGCGCGCATCCCGATCAGCGTGCGCTGGCGCGACATGGACAGCATGGGCCACGTCAACAACGCCAAGTACATCTCCTACCTGGAAGAGGCGCGCGTGCGCTGGATGCTGGGCGTGGAAGGCGTCTCGATGAGCGATCGCATCGCCCCGGTGGTGGCGGCGACCAACGTCAACTACCGCGCGCCGATCGTGTGGCCCAACGACATCCTGGTCGAACTGTTCGTCGAGCGCCTGGGCACCAGCAGCGTGACCATCGGCCACCGCATCGTCGACCAGCAGGACGAAAGCCGGCTGTACTCCGACGGCCACGTGGTGGTGGTGTGGATGGACACCCAGACCGGCAAGAGCGCGCCGCTGCCGGACGCCGTACGCAAGGCGACGAGCTGACGCCTGCGCTTGCGCCGGACCCGAGCCGGCGCATCCTCCCCCTTTGCAGTGACCTGCCCACGCAGGAGCGGCGTGCGCTCCTTGTGGGAGGGACTTCAGTCCCGACGACGGGTGGTCTCAGCCGACGCTGGGCTTCGCTCGTCGCGGCTGATCCCACAAAAGGGGACGAGAACCGCTCCTACGACGAGGGGAGGCGCCTTTTCCCGAGGAGGCTCCCCTACATCGCCTGCTTGCGCACCGTCAGCGTCGCATCGGCCTTGCCGCCGCCTTCCAGTTGCAACTGCAGCGGCACGGCCTGGCCTTCGGTCAGCGCACCCTTGCCCTGCATCAGCATCAGGTGCATGCCGCCGGGCTTGAGTTCCACGCGGGCGCCAGGTGCCAGCGGCACGCGCTCGACCGCGCGCATCCGGCTGACGCCGGCCACCAGCGTGGTTTCATGCAACGACACATCGCCGAAAGCGGGGCTGCTGGCCCCGGTGACCGTGACCGGCTTGCCACAGCCGTTGTGGAGCACGCCGTAGCCGGCGGTCATCGGCATCGCCGGATTCGGCGGCAAGCGCGCCCAGCCCTGCTCCAGAGTGACGCACGCCGGTTCCGCAGCCGACGCCGTGGCGGCAACCGCACACAGCACGAACAATACGCCAGCGAATGGTTTAGTTATCATCGCCGAGGTTCCTTCTTCGAAAGCAGACCGCAGCATGACGACGCTCATCGACGTGATCAACCATGGCCCCCTCCGCGAACTGCGCCTGGCGCGGCCGCCGGTCAATGCGCTGGACACCGACCTGTGCCGGCATCTGATCCAGGCGATCGAGCAGGCCAACGCCGATGGCGCGCACGGCATCGTGCTGTCGGGCAACGAACGCCTGTTCTCCGCCGGCATGGACGTACCGCACCTGCTGAGCCACGGCGACGACCGCGCCAAGCTGCTGGGCAGCTGGCAGCAGTTCTTCGGCTCGGCGCGCGCGCTGGCCGCCAGCCCGATCCCGGTGGTCGCGGCGCTGACCGGCCACGCCCCGGCCGGCGGTTGCGTGCTGGCGCTGTGCTGCGACTACCGGGTGATGGCGCGCAGCCCCGATGCGGCGCATCCGCTGCACATCGGCCTGAACGAGACCCAGGTCGGCCTGGTCGCCCCGGAAGGCATCCAGCGCCTGCTGCGGCGGGTGGTCGGCGCGCACCGCGCCGAGCGCCTGCTGGTCGGCGGCGACCTGGTCAGTGCCGAACGCGCGCTGGAGATCGGCCTGGTCGACGAACTGGTCGACGCCGACCTGGTGGTGGCGCGCGCGCTGGCCTGGCTGCTGGACCTGCTCAAGCGCCCGCGGCAGCCGATGCTGCAGACTCGTGCCATCGCCCGCGCCGACCTGCGCGCGGCACTGGCCGACGAGCACATCGGGCTGGAGCGGCTGATCGACGACTGGCAGGCGCCGGACACCCAGGCCGCACTGCGCGCGCTGGTGGCGCGGCTGGGCAAGGGTTAGGCAGCAGCCCTTCCATCCCCAGGGGAGCCGCGTAGCGATTGCGCGGTCGGTGGCAAGGAAGAAGGAGGCGTGGACCTGCGTCCACGCCCGAGCAACGGCGCGGCCACGGGCACGCGGGCACGCGGGCACGCGCGGGCGGCCCGCTATAATCGGCGCACGTCCGTCGCCAGGCCCCGCCTCTTGTCCGCCAAGCCCGCCCCCGTCGTCTCCGAACTGATCGAGCTGCTGTCGCTGGAGCGGCTGGAGGACAACCTGTTCCGCGGCCAGAGCCGCGACATCGGCACCAAGTACGTGTTCGGCGGCCAGGTGCTGGGCCAGGCGCTGTCGGCGGCACAGGCCACGGTGGAGAACGCGCGCCGCGTGCATTCGCTGCACGCCTACTTCCTGCGCGCCGGCGACATCGAGCACCCCATCGTCTACGACGTGGACCGCACCCGCGACGGCGGCAGCTTCTCGGTGCGCCGGGTCACCGCGATCCAGCACGGCAAGGTGATCTTCTTCTGCGCGGCCTCGTTCCAGGAACAGGAGGACGGCGCCACGCACCAGCTGAAGATGCCGGAAGTGCCGCAGCCGGAAGACATCGAGCCGACCCAGGCGGCGCGCCCGGACGTGCTGGCGACGCTGCCGACCAAGGTGCAGCGCTGGCTCTCGCGCGGCGGCCCGTTCGAGTTCCGCCACGTGTATCCGCGCGACGAACTGAATCCGCCCAAGCGCCCGCCGTTCCAGCAGATGTGGCTGCGCCTGAGCGAGCCGGTCGGCGATGCGCCGGAACTGCACCAGGCGCTGCTCGCCTACGCCTCGGACTTCCACCTGCTCGGCACCGCCACCTTCCCGCACGGCATCAGTTACTACACGCCTAACGTGCAGATGGCCTCGCTCGACCACGCGCTGTGGTTCCACCGCCCGTTCCGCGCCGACGACTGGCTGCTGTACTCGCTGGACAGCCCCAGTGCGCAAGGCGCGCGCGGCCTGGCGCGCGGGCAGTTCTTCACCCGCGACGGGACCCTGGTGGCCAGCACCGCGCAAGAAGGCCTGATCCGCGTGGTGCCCGACGCCGATGCCGCGGCGCAGGTGCCGGCAAAACGCTGAGGACACGAACATGCGCCAGATCTTCAGCAGCCAACGCGTGGAAACCGCCGAAGGCGTCGCCGCCCTGCTGCGCGATGCCGGCATCGACGTGCGCCTGAGCAACGGCCGCTCCTACCGGACCCGGCGCAGCGGCCAGTTCAGCTATCTCGACCCGGTCGCGGCGCAGGCCCAGCCCACGGTGTGGGTGGTGCACGCCGACGACCAGCCGCGCGCACGCGAACTGCTGCGCGACGCCGGCCTGCTCGACAGCACCCGCCGCGATCCGGAACAGGGCCGTGCGCCCTACTTGAACGAGTTCCGCTCGCAGGTGGAAGCGGACGGCGGCAAGCGCTGGGCCTGGCGCATCCGCATCGCCCTGCTGCTGGCGATCGGTGCGGTGGCGCTGATCACCGTGCTGCGCCATCGCGACAACCGCGCGCCGACCACCGCACCAGCACAGGCACCCGCGACGCAACCGGCCACGCCCCCGGCGCAGGACAGCGGCAGCGACGAAGTGCGCGTGCGCGTGCAGCCGGCACCCCGCGGCAACTGAGCCGCGCCGAACGCAGGTCCACGCATGCGGTGGACGTCGCCTCTGGCGATGACGCCCTGCCGATGATCGTCCTTGCGCGACGGCGGAGGCGCCAACGCTGCGACGGCAATCCGATCGGCACGGCGATCGCATCCTGCGCGCGGTGTCCGCCGTAGCGGAGACCGCCACCGCCACCGCAACCGCAACCGCAACCGCAACCGGCCGCGACGCTGCCGACGCGCCCCGCGCGACCACGCGCGTCCCGCGCTGCACCTGCGCCGCACTGCACGCGACTGCAGGTTTCGGCAGATCGAAAAACAAGAACGCCCCTGCGCGCGGGGCGCAGGGGCGCTGTCGATCGGCGCCTTGGTGCAGTGACGCCGCGGCCACCGCCGCGGCGGATGGCTCAGTTGCTGTCGGGCGCAGGCATCGGTGCCGGCGCATCGCCGCCGCGCTGCCCGCCCGGGCGATGCGCCCAGCGCTTGGCCTGCGCCGCATCGAACTCGGCGCGGCTGAGCATGCCGTCCTTGTTGGTGTCGGCCGCGGTGAACCAGGCATCGCGATGTTGCTTGGCGCGCAGTTCGAAGTCGGCACGGTCGATGTAGCCGTCCTTGTTCACGTCCATCTTGTCGAAGCGCGCGGCGAGCTTGGGATCGGCCTGCGCTTCGGCGCGGCTGATGCGGCCGTCCTTGTTGGTGTCCAGCTTGGCCATCATCGCGCCGGGCACGCCGTGGTCGCCCGGGCCGCCGTGACGGCCATGGCGCGGCCACTCGTCGCGGCTGAGCTTGCCGTCGTGGTTCTTGTCCATGGCGTCGAAATGCTGGGCCAGGCGCGGATCGGCGGCGGCCTCGCTGCGGTCGATGACGCCGTCGCCGTTCTTGTCGAGCGCGGCGATGCCGCCGGCATCGGCGGGCGCGGCGGGATCGGCCGGCGGCGGGGGAACGGCGTAGGCGGTACCGGCCAGCACGGCCAGCACGGCCAGGGCGAGCAGCGGGTTGCGAGACTTCATGGGTCACTCCCTGAGGATGATGAGGAACCTGCCGAGGACGGCAGGCGTCCGGCGCCGCAAGCGGCCCGCATCGCGGGCCGGCACCGCGGCGCCTTCCCTGCTGACAACGCCCCGTCGCCGCCGCGGTTGACCCGCCGCCGGGCGCATTCATCGACGGGACAGTCGCGGCCCCTGCGATGGCGAAGCGCTATGCTCGACGCATGGCCATCCATTCCGACGCCAGCGACGACCTGCGGCTGTTCCAGACCGGCCAGCACGCGTGTGGCTACTGGCCCGAGCGGCAGGCCCGCGACCTGGTGCTGGACCCGCACGATCCACGCCTGGGCGCGCTGTATCCGCTGGCGCTGAGCTGGGGCTTCCGCCGCTCCGGCGATCTGGTCTATCGCCCGCACTGCGACCATTGCCGCGCCTGCGTTGCGGTGCGCATCCCGATCGACGCGTTCGTGCCCGATCGCAGCCAGCGCCGCTGCCTGGCGCGCAATACCGATGTCGAGGTCCGCATCGTCGCCGCCGAGCGCAGCGAGGAACAGCTGGCGCTGTACCAGCGCTACCTGCGCCACCGCCATCCCGGCGGCGGCATGGACGATCACGGCGCGCACGAGTTCGACCAGTTCCTGATCGGCCGCTGGTCGCATGGGCGCTTCCTAGAGCTGCGGCAACGCATGCCGGACGGACGGCGCGGGCCGCTGCTGGCGGTAGCGGTCACCGATATCGCCGCGCAGGCGCTGTCGGCGGTCTACACCTTCTACGACCCGGACGCCGGCGCGCGCGGCCTGGGCACCCTGGCGATCCTGCAGCAGATCGCCTGGGCGCGACGCGAGGGCCTGCGCCACCTGTATCTGGGCTACTGGATCCGCGGCCACCAGAAGATGGACTACAAGCGCCGCTTCCGGCCGCTGCAGGCCTACGACGGCCGCCACTGGCGCGACTTCGACGACTATCTGCGCCAGCTCGGCGGCTAGCCGACGGCAACCGATACCGCGCTGCCCAGCCGATGCCGCCGCACGTCGCGGCGCCATCGTGCCGACATGCCGCGCATGCGAAAATCGGCCCATGACATCACGCCTCCTCCTGCTTGCCCTGACCCTGCTGTGCGGCGCCTGCGCGCACACCGCTCCCACGTCCTCCCCGATGACCGACGCCGCCGCGCCCGCCGCCAGGACGCTGCGCCTGGCCACCTACAACACCTCGCTCAATGCCGACGACCCCGGCGCGCTGATCGCCGCCCTGCAGGGCGACAGCGCGCAGGCGCGCAAGATCGCCGCGGTGCTGCAGCAGGTGCGCCCGGACATCGTGCTGCTCAACGAGTTCGACTACGACGAGGCGCACCGCGCCGCCGACCTGTTCGAGCAGCGCTACCTCGCGGTGCCGCAACCGCACGGCGGCGCTGCGCTGCGCTATCCCTACCGCTACCTGGCCCCGGTCAACACCGGCGTGCCCAGCGGCCTGGACCTGGACAACGACGGCCATGTCGGCGGCGAAGGCCGCGCGCGCGGCAACGACGCCTGGGGCTACGGCCTGCATCCCGGCCAGTACGGCATGCTGCTGCTGTCGAAGTACCCGATCGACACCGCGGCGGTGCGCAGCTTCCGCCTGCTGAAATGGAGCGCGATGCCCGACGCGCTGCGCCCGGTCGATCCCGCGACCGGCCGCTTCTTCCACAGCGACGCGGTGTGGGCGCAGTTGCGGCTGTCGTCCAAGTCGCACTGGGACGTGCCGGTGCGTACCCCGCTGGGCGTGCTGCATGCGCTGGTGTCGCACCCGACCCCGCCGGTGTTCGACGGCGCGGAGAAGCGCAACGCCGCACGCAACCACGACGAACTGCGGCTGTGGCGCGAGTACCTGGACGATGCCGGCAGCGGCAAGGCACGCTGGCTGTGCGACGACGCCGGCCGCTGCGGCGGGCTGGCCGCCGATGCGCAGTTCGTGATGCTCGGCGACCTCAACAACGACGTGATCGACGGCGACGGCCACCACGACGCGATCCGCGCGCTGGTGACGCATCCGCGCGTCCTGCAATACCCCACCCCGCACAGCGCTGGCGGCGAGGAGACCACGCGCGCCTACGCGGCCACCGGCATCGACCATCGCGGCCCACCGCAGCAGGTCACCGGCGATTTCGGCCCCAAGGCCGGCACCATGCGCCTGGACTACGTGCTGCCGTCGCGCAACTTCCGCTACCTGGACAGCGGCGTGTTCTGGCCGGCCTCCAATGACGCCTCCGCCGCCATCGCCGACGGCAGCGACCACCACCTGGTCTGGGTCGACGTCGCCGCGGGGCGGTAAGCGCAGGAGGACCGGGGCGGCGCGCAGCATGGCGCCGCCTAGCAGCACCCCACAGGCGGCCTGGCGGCCGCCTTTTGCTTGCCTGGCCGGCGCGCCAGGCGCCTGGCGAGCGACCTGCACCCGCGCGGCCGCGTCGACCGCCGGCCGCGAGGCATCGCCGGTGTGAGCAGGGCCCGACGCGTTCGCGGCAGCGGTGCCGCCCATCGGATCGCTCCTCCTGCGCAGCGCCTGCGCCGGGCGTCGCCATCGGCCTTGATCCAGATCAAGGGCAAGACTGCGCCGACGCGGTCCAATGCCTCCCGCACCCGGTCGGGATGCGCAAGCGGATGGCGAGCATGCGAACGCAACAGTTGCAACAGGCGCTGGAAGGCCTCAATGGCGCCACCGCAGATATCGAGGCCTCGGCGCTGATCTCCCTGGACGGGCTGATGATCGCCTCGGCGATGCCGCAGGGCATGGACGAGGACCGCGTCGGCGCGATGTCCGCGGCGCTGCTCGCGCTGGGCGAGCGCAGCGCGCGCGAACTGGCGCGCGGCGCGCTGGAGCGGGTGCTGATCCAGGGCGAACTCGGCTACGTGATCATGAGTGCGGCCGGCCGCGAGGCGGTGCTCACCGTGCTGGCCAAGCCCAGCGCAAAGCTCGGCCTGGTGTTCCTGGACATCAAGCGCGCCGCGCAGGCGCTGCAACAGATCCTGTAGGGGCGCCGCCATGCCGCTGCCGCCGATGCAAGCGCCGCACGAGCCGCACCGCAGCGCCGAGCTGCGCTACCACGACGGCAGCCGCCGCACGGTGTACTGGAGCGAACGCGAGGTGGCCTATCCGGACGGGCGCCTGATCGTCTCGCGCACCGACCTGGAGGGCATCATCACCCACGCCAACGACGCCTTCGTCGAGCTCAGCGGCTGGCCGCGCGAACTGCTGATCGGCGCGCCGCACTGCATCCTGCGCCACCCGGAGATGCCGCGGCGCGCATTCCGCGAACTCTGGGACACCGTGCTGGCCGGCGAGAAGTGGCACGGCTACGTCAAGAACCTGCGCCGCGACGGCGCCTGCTACTGGGTCTACGCCACCGCCTTGCCGAACGTGCGCCACGGCCGCGTGATCGGCTTCACCTCGGTGCGGCGCAAGCCCTCGCGGCGGCGCATTGAGGCGCTGCAGCCGCTGTACGCGCAATGGCTGCAGGACGAACAGGCGGAGACGCCGGCATGACCTGCACGTTCCTGGTCGCGCCGGACTTCGCGCCCGAGTACTTCGGCGGCTGGTACCTGCTCAGCACGGTGCTGCAGCGCCGCGCCGGCATCGGCCTGCGCCTGCTGATGCCGGCCGATGCCGCCGAACAGCGGCAGTTGCTGGACGACAGCGTCGTCGACCTGGTGTACGCCAGCCCGTTCGACGCCAGCGCCTTGATCCGCGACCGCGGCTACCTGCCGCTGGTCAGGCCGCGCGGGCACGCCGACGAGGTGGTGATCGCGACCGCGGCCGAGGCGCCGGCGCGCTGCGTGGAAGACTTGCCCTACGGCTGCCGCATCGCCCTGACCGCCAACCACGACGTACGCCTGATCGGCCTGCGCCTGCTGGAACCGGCCGACCTGGAGCCGGAACGCATCGCCTGGCGCCCGGCCAGCAGCTACGCCGCGGTGGCACGGCTGCTGCTGGAAGGCGAAGCCGATGCCGGCCTGTTCCTGGCCACCGCCTACCACGGCCTGTCGCGCCTGACCCGCGCGCGATTGCGCCCGCTGGTGGAAAGCGCGCTGTGCGACATCGGCCACGTGCTGCTGGCGCATCCGCGCCTGGGCCCGCAACTACCGGCGCTGCGCGACGCCCTGCTGGCGCTCGGCGATGCCGCGCATCGCGACGACCAGGCGGTGCTCGACGCGCTGGGCCTGGAACGCGGCTTCGAGGCGATGGCCACGGAGGACGCCGAATTCATGATCGACCTGATCGACACCTTGCTGGACTGAGGCGCCCATGCCCACGCTTCCCGCTCGCGATCCCGCACGCCTGGTGATGCGCACCCATGCCCGTGCCCTGCTGCGCGACCCGCGCGACGCCGCCGCACACCTGGCGCGGCTGCACGCCGCGCTGCAGTTGCACGACAACGAACCGACCCAGGGCGTGCTGGCCGACCTGTTCGTGGCCTTGCCGCGGCACGACGTCGCCTTGCGCCAGCTGGCGCTGCAGATGGCCGCGGCGCATCTGGCGCCGCACGTGGCCGAGACCTTCCAGCGCCACAGCCAGGGCCACGCGCTGCTGCCGATCAACGCCCTGGCCACGCGCTGGAGCGTGCTGGCGCGGCCGTCCGCCGACGTGCCGGCGCGGGTGCGCCGGGCCAGCCCGGACCATTCGCGGCGGATGGTGCGCGAGGTGGTGGACGCGCTGTGCGACGGCGCACCGATCGCCGCGGCGCGCTGCGAGCGCGAGTTCCTGGACTACTGCATCAGTTGCCAGGACAAGCTCGCCTTCATGCTCGCCACGCGCGAACTGCGCCGCCATGCACTGGCCCTGGGCGACCGCTGGGACAGCACCGCGCGCTGGCTGCAGCAGCGCGAGCCGCTGGGTGGCCGCAACGTCGACGCCCTGTCCTTTTCCAGCGCGAGTGCGCCGCGATGACCGCCCCCGACCCGACCAACTCCGAACCGACCTGGCTGATGCCGACCCCGCACGGCGTGCTGCACGGCTTCGCCAGCGCCACGCCCGATCGCCTGCAGCGCGCGCTGCAACTGCTGCTCGGTGCGCACGGCGCGCTGTCGCTGCAGGAGTGGCGCCAGCGCGTGGGCGGCGACGCACAGCGGCTGCTGCAGGAGGCGCGCGAACAGCAATGGGTGCAGTTGCTGCGGCGCGCGGTACCGGGCCCGGAAATCCGCCTGGACGATTTCGCTCAGCACGTGATCGCCCCGCTGTCGGCCGAACGCCGCGCGGTGCTGGCCTCCGACAGCGGCTTCTGCCTGGGCCATGCCGGCCTGGACCAGGAACAGGCCGACACGCTGAGCGTGGCCGCGGCCGACTTCTCCGGCTTCGCTCAGCGCCAGAGCGCGCGCGGCTGGCACGGCGCGCACCGCTACGTGGCGTTCTACAGCGAGCCGCAACTGCTGCTGCCGGACTGGTCGTTCGTGCCGTTCTGGGTCGACGGCGCCGGCTACTGGCTGGTGCTGGGCGGCGAGGCCCTGCTCAACAACCTGGCGATGGTCGAACTGGTGTGGAGCATCCGCCTGGCCGCGGCGCGGTTTGCGCCGCCGGCCTAGAAGCTGGGAATGGGGAAACGGGAATGGGGAATGGGGAAGCGGGTCCCCTTTGGCCCCCGCTTTCCGGGCGCTCGTCGTTTTATGCGTCCAGGTCGATGGTGAGCGCCGCGGCGGCGTCGCGGGCGGTTTGGCGTGCCTGTTCGATGTCGGCGCCGCGGGCCAGGGTCACGCCGACGCGGCGGTGGCCGTGCACGCTGGGCTTGCCGAACAGACGCAGGGCAGTGTCCGGGGCCTGCAGGGCGGCATCGACATTGCCGAAGCGCGGCACGCCTTCGCCGTGGGCCAGCAGCGCGCACGAGGCCGACGGGCCGTTCTGGCGGATCGCCGGAATCGGCAGGCCGAGGATCGCACGCGCATGCAGGGCGAACTCGCTCAGTTCCTGCGACACCAGGGTGACCAAGCCGGTGTCGTGCGGCCGCGGCGACACCTCGCTGAACCAGACCTCGTCGCCCTTGACGAACAGCTCCACGCCGAACAGGCCCCAGCCGCCGAGATCGTCGGTGACCGCGCGGGCGATGTCCTGCGCGCGCTGCAGGGCCAGCGCCGACATCGGCTGCGGCTGCCAGCTCTCGCGGTAGTCGCCGTCCTTCTGCCAGTGCCCGATCGGATCGCAGAACGCGGTGCCGCCGGCGTGGCGCACGGTCAGCAGGGTGATCTCGTACTCGAAGTCGATGAAACCCTCGACGATGCAGCGGCCGGCGCCGGCGCGGCCGCCGGTCTGCGCGTACTCCCACGCCGCGTCGATATCGGCGGCGCTGCGCAGCGTGCTCTGGCCCTTGCCGGAGGACGACATCACCGGCTTGACCACGCACGGCAGGCCGACCGCGGCGATCGCTTCGCGGTACTGCTCGGGCGTGTCCACGAAGCGGTACGGCGAGGTCGGCAGGTCCAGGGTCTCGGCGGCCAGGCGGCGGATGCCTTCGCGGTCCATGGTCAGCCGCGCTGCACGCGCCGTCGGGATCACCCGCTGGCCGAGGTCGCGCTCCAGCGCCACCAGGGTCTCGGTGTGGATCGCCTCGATCTCCGGCACGATCAGGTGCGGCTGCTCGCGCGCGATCAGCTCGCGCAGCGCCATCGCATCGAGCATGTCGACCACGTGGCTGCGGTGCGCGACCTGCATCGCCGGTGCGTCGGCATAACGGTCCACCGCGATCACCTCCACGCCGAAGCGCTGCAGTTCGATCGCCACTTCCTTGCCCAGCTCGCCGGAGCCAAGCAGCAGCACGCGGGTGGCGGAAGCGGACAGCGGGGTTCCCAGAGTGACCATGGCGGCGGCGCCTGCGCGAAGAGGGGAGCCGTATTCTACCGGGCCAGTGCCCCACCCCGGCACAGGACCGGCCACGCCATCGTCGGCGCGCAGCGAGGTGCTATCTTCCGCAACGTCACTGGGGATGTCGCCATGCACGCACACAGCGCCGAACACCGCCACGGCACGCCCTGCCGCACCGCCGAGGCGCGCTCATGCACTCGCTGATGCCGGCCGAGGCCTACATCGACGAGGCCTGGTTTGCGCGCGAGCGCGAGCTCCTGATGAAGCCGCTGTGGCAGTTCGTGGCGCCGCGCATGCTGCTGGACAAGCCCAACGCCTTCGTGCGCCGCTCGATCTGCGGGGTGGACGTGGTGGTGCAGCACATCGACGGCGAACTGCGCGCCTTCGACAACCTGTGCCTGCACCGGCAGAACCCGCTGCAACAGCAACCGCAGGGCGTGCGCCCGCTGGTCTGCAGCTACCACGGCTGGCGCTACGGCGCCGACGGCGGCGTGGACAACATTCCGTTCCAGGACGATGCCTACCGCCTGGCCCCAGAGGCGCGCGCCTGCCTGCGGCTGCGCCGCTTCGCGGTGGCCTGCATCGGCAAGCTGGTGTTCGTGAACCTGTCGCCCGCGCCGATGCCGCTGGAGGCGCAGTTCTCGCTGGAGGCGCTGGAGATGCTGCGCGCCGCTTCCGAACAGTTCGACGACGAAGTGCTGGTGGCGACCTTCGAGGCCGACTTCAACTGGAAGCTGGCCTACGAGAACCTGCGCGACGCGCTGCACCCGCGCTTCGTGCATGCGCGCACGCTGGCGCAGCAGGTGAAGTTCCAGGTGCAGATGGACGATGCCGGCGTCGCCGAGGCGCGCCGCTACCACGCCGAGGGCAGCGTCTCGCGCGAGGCGCATCTGGCGCGCCTGCGCGAATTCAGCAGCGGCGGGCTCAACGAGCCGTTGGTGGCGATGGCGCACTATCCCTGGCACGCGCACGTCGAACGCTTCGGCAACGACGACTGGTATCTGAACTGGCTGCTGTACCCGAACCTGCACATCGCCTCGGGCTCGGGCGGCTATTCCTTCATCATCGAGCACCACCAGCCGGTATCGGCGCAGCGCACCGACCTGCTGGTCTACTACGTCACCGCGCGCAAGAAGCATCGCTACCCGGGTTCCGACGCGGTGTTGCTGGGGCACCTGCACGGCGCCGAGAAGGTGCTGCGCGAGGACATCGAGATCATGGAACAGGTGCAGTCGGGACTGCGTGCCGGCGCCCCGCGCGCGGTGCTGGGCGACTACGAGCACGCCAACATGCAGATCGAACGCTGGTACATGGACGTCATGGAGGGCCGCCATGTCCTCTGACAAGTACGTGGTCGGCAGCGGTGCGCTGCTGCGCTGGGCGCTGGCGGCCTGGGCCGAGGCGGCGCCGGAGTGCGTGCTGCACCCGGTGGACGTGGCCCAGGGCAAGGACTACCGCTTCGACCTGGATGCCCTGCACGCACTGGCCGACACCGGCGCCACCGCCTTCGTCGCCTGGGGCGCGCAATTCCTCAACTTCCGCCGCCAGGAACTGATGGGCGAACTAAAGGCGCGCGGCTTCAAGATGCCGCCGTTGATCTGCCGCGGCGCGCAGGTGGCCGCGAGCGCGCGCGTCGGCGAGAACTGCGCGATCGGCGCCGGCGCCATCGTCGATGCGCACTGCGACATCGGTTTCAACGCCTGGATCGGCGCGGCGGCGGTACTGGAATCGGCGGTCAAGGTCGGCGCCTCGGCATGGATCGAGGCCGGCGTGACGCTCGGTGCCGACGCGCAGATCGGCGCCCAGGCCACGCTCGGCCGACAGGTCGACATCGGCCCCGGCGTGCGCATCGGCAAACGCTGCCAGATCGAGATCCCCGGCCGCTACCGCAGCGACATCGCCACCGGCACCCACCACCTCAGCGGCTTCCGCTCGCCAGTGTTGATCCTCGGCGGGTGAGTGGCCGCCTCGGCGGCCGGGAATCGGGAATCGGGATTGGGGAA
>NZ_NMPP01000104.1:0-15154 GCF_009192885.1 Xanthomonas sp. LMG 12462
GGTGCGCTCGAACTTACCCTTGGCCATGGCTGCTTCTTCTCGGTGATCGTAGAAAGATTTGACGACTGAATATGGTGCTCACGAAAGGAATCGAACCTTCGACCTCCTCCTTACCAAGGAGGTGCTCTACCGACTGAGCTACGTGAGCGTTGTTCTATTGTGACACAAGCGCGTTCAATGGAGCGGGAGACGGGAATCGAACCCGCACCATCAGCTTGGAAGGCTGAGGTTCTACCGTTGAACTACTCCCGCTACGGGATGCCGCACTGCCACAACAAAATAACTGGTGGAGGGAGGTGGATTCGAACCACCGAAGGCGTAAGCCAGCAGATTTACAGTCTGCCCCCGTTGGCCGCTTGGGTATCCCTCCAACTTACCCACTCGAACCCGGCTGCGAGGCCGAAATCAGAGAGGGGTGAAACAGCCCGCTATTCTTCCCTGACATCCCCGCCTTGTCAACAGTATTTTGACGCGATGTCGCAGGAAATCGTCGTTGCCCGCGCGCGCGCGGCCAGGACACGCGCACGCATCAGACGTTGAAGCGGAAATGCAGGATATCGCCTTCCTGCACGCGGTACTCCTTGCCCTCAAGACGCAGGCGCCCGGCTTCCTTGGCGCCGGCCTCGCCCTTGTACTTGATGAAGTCGTCGTAGGCGATGGTTTCGGCGCGGATGAAGCCCTTCTCGAAGTCGGTGTGGATCACCGCCGCGGCCTGCGGTGCGGTCGACCCGGCCTTGACCGTCCAGGCGCGCACTTCCTTCACCCCGGCGGTGAAGTAGGTCTGCAGCCCCAGCAGGGTGTAGCCGGCGCGGATCACCCGGTTCAGGCCCGGCTCGCTCAGACCCAGATCGGCCAGGAACGCATCGCGGTCGGCGTCGTCCAACTGCGACAGCTCCTCCTCGATCGCCGCCGACACCGGGACCACCTCGGCGCCCTCGGCGGCAGCATGCGCGCGCACCGCGTCCAGGTGCGGATTGTTCTCGAAGCCGTCTTCCAGCACGTTGGCGATGTACATCACCGGCTTGAGGGTGAGCAGGAACAGGTCGCGCACCAGCGCCTTCTCTTCCTCGTCCAGCCCGGCGTTGCGCCCGGCCTTGCCCTCGGCCAGCGCGGCCTGCAGCTTGGCCAGCACCGGCTTGCGCGCCGCCGCGTCCTTGTCGCCACCCTTGGCCGAACGCTCGGCGCGGTTGAGCGCCTTCTCGACGCTGTCCAGGTCGGCCAGGGCCAGTTCGGTGTCGATGGTCTCGATATCGGAAACCGGATCGACCTTGTTGTTCACATGGATGATGTCGCCATGCTCGAAGCAGCGCACCACGTGGGTGATCGCATCGACCTCGCGGATGTGCGCCAGGAACTTGTTGCCCAGGCCCTCACCGCTGGCCGCACCGGCGACTAGGCCGGCGATGTCGACGAACTCGACCGCGGTCGGCACGACCTTTTGCGGATTGATGATCGCCGCCAGCGCGTTCAGGCGCGGATCCGGCACCGGCACCACGCCCACGTTCGGCTCGATGGTGCAGAACGGAAAATTGGCCGCAGCGATGCCCGCCTTGGTCAGCGCATTGAACAGGGTCGACTTGCCGACGTTGGGCAGGCCGACGATGCCGCATTTGATGCCCATGTGTGTGATCCGGGAATGGAGAATCGGGAATAGGGAATCGGAAAGCATAGCCGCCTTTCCATTCCCCATTCCCCATTCCCTATTTCCCCTGCGTATGCAACCGCTTCATCGCCTCGTTGAAATCGCCCTGCACGGCCAGCGGCAGCACGTCGATGGCGTCGTCGATGGCGCGATCGATGAGCACCTGGTCGTCCTTGCCGGCGCGTCCCAGCACCCACGGCACCACCTTGTCCTTGTGGCCGGGATGGCCGATGCCGATGCGCAGGCGGTGGAAGCCGGCATGCCCGAGCAGGCGGATGGTATCGCGCAGTCCGTTCTGGCCGCCGTGGCCGCCGTCGAACTTGAGCCGCGCCGTGCCTGGCGCCAGGTCCAGCTCGTCATGCGCCAGCAGCGCCTGCGCCGGTTCGATCTTCCAGAAGCGCAAGGCGGCCGTGACCGACTTGCCACTGAGGTTCATGAAGGTGGCCGGCTTCAGCAGCCACACCGACTGCCCCGCGACCTCGACCTTGGCGGTCTCGCCGAACAGCTTGGCGTCCACACTCCAGCGCGCGCCGGCCCGCTCGGCCAACGCGTCGACAAAACGAAACCCGGCGTTGTGCCGGGTATTCGCGTGTTCGGCGCCGGGGTTGCCCAGGCCGACGATCAGACGCAGACCAGTCATGCGCAATGCATCGCCGCGGCGTCCGGACCGATGGCCCGGACGCCGCGCAGGCGATTACTTGCCGTCCTTCTTGGCCGGCTCGGCGGCAGCCGCCGCGTCGGTGGCTTCCGGCTCTTCCTCGACACGGCCGTGCTTGGCGATGACCACCGCCACGTCGTGCTCCTTGCCCAGCTTCAGTTCCGGCAGCTCGACGCCAGCCGGCAGCTTCAGGTCCGACAGGTGGATCACGTCGCCGACCGACAGCGCGGCCAGGTCGACTTCGACGAACTCCGGCAGGTCCTTCGGCAGGCACACGACCTGGATTTCGTTCAGCTCGTGGGTGACGACCACTTCGGCGGACTTGCCGGCCGGGGACACGTCCTCGTTGATGAAGTGCAGCGGCACCGAGGCGTGCAGAGCCTCGTTGTCGTTCACGCGCTGGAAGTCGATGTGCATGATCAGCTGCTTGAACGGGTGACGCTGCATATCGCGCAGCAGCACCTTCTGCACGTCGCCGTTCAGGCTCAGGCTGAGGATGGACGAATAGAACCAGTCGTTCTGGCTGGCCAGCCAGACTTCGTTGTGGTCGAGCTGGATGTTGACCGGCTTCAGATCGCCACCGTAGACGATCGCCGGGATCAGGCCGTCGCGACGGAGGCGGCGGCTCGCACCCTTGCCCTCGACTTCGCGGCGCTGAACCTTGATTTCATGCGTGGTTGCCATTTGCGTTTACTACCTTGGTTGAATGAACCGCCTCGCGGCGGTTTTGATGACTCTTCCGCGACCAGAAGAGTCTGTGAAGCCGGGAGTGGGGAATCGGGAATGGGGAATCGCAACAGCGCAATGCCGCGCTCCGCCCATTCCCGATTCCCCATTCCCAGCCTTTAATCCACGTACAACGAGCTCACCGACTCGCCGAAGGCGATGCGGCGGATGGTTTCGGCCAGCAGCTCGGCGACGCTGAGTTGGCGGATCTTGCCGCAGGCGCGGGCGGCCTCCGACAGCGGGATGGTGTCGGTGACGACCAGTTCGTCCAGCTGCGAATTGCTGATGTTGCTCACCGCCGGGCCGGACAGCACCGGATGCGTGCAGTACGCGGCGACCTTCAGGGCGCCGCGCTCCTTCAGCGCGGCCGCGGCGGCGCACAGGGTGCCGGCGGTGTCGACGATGTCGTCGACCAGCACGCAGGTCTTGCCCTCGACGTCGCCGATGATGTTCATCACCGTGGACACGTTGGCGCGCGGACGGCGCTTGTCGATGATCGCCAGGTCCGCGTCGTCCAGGCGCTTGGCCACCGCGCGCGCACGGACCACGCCGCCCACGTCCGGCGAGACCACGATCAGGTTGTCGGTGCCGTAGGCGCGCCAGATGTCGGCCAGCAGCAGCGGCGAGGCGTAGACGTTGTCGACCGGGATGTCGAAGAAGCCCTGGATCTGGTCGGCGTGCAGGTCGACGGTCAGCACGCGGTCGGCGTTGACCGCGCTGAACATCTTCGCCGCGACCTTGGCGGTGATCGGCACGCGCGAGGAGCGCATGCGCCGGTCCTGCCGCGAGTAGCCGAAGTACGGCACCACCGCGGTGACGCTGGCGGCGCTGGCGCGCTTGAGCGCGTCGATGATCACCAGCAACTCCATCAGGTTCTCTGCGCTGGGCGCGCAGGTCGGCTGGATCACGAACACTTCCTGCCGGCGCACGTTCTCCTCGATCTCCACCTGCACTTCGCCGTCGGAGAAGCTGGAGACCATCGCCTTGCCCGGACGCACGCCCAGCTCGCGGCAGATGCTTTTGGCCAGGGGCTTGTTGGCGTTGCCGGAGAACACCAGCAGGTTGCGTTGGTCTTGCATGAGGGGTCTCTCGGGTGGCTGCAAAGAGCGTGTGGCGACGATAACTACGTGGATCAGGAAGCCAGGAGGAGCGATGCTTCTACCTGTTGAATCCCCGCACATGGATGTGCGGGCTTTTGCGAGGGACTCGCATAATGGCAGGGGCGGTAGGATTCGAACCTACGAATGCCAGGATCAAAACCTGGTGCCTTGGGCCTCTTGGCGACGCCCCTGCGTAAACCTGTGTCAAGCCTCCAGCGCGTCGAGCAGCGGCGAACGCGGGACGCCACCTGCCACCCAGGCGCGCATCCCGTCCGGCAAGTCCGCCAGCGCGCGCACGGCGGCAGCGCGATCGGCGAACTCGACGAAACAACCGCTCCCCGACCCGGTCAGGCGTGGCGTACCGATCCGGGCCAGCGCCTGGAACGTGGCCTGGACGGCCGGTTCGCGGCGAAGCAGGACCGGCTCGAACGCATTGCCGAGCAGGAAACCTGAAACGAAGTCCGCTATTTTCGCGGGCGCAGCATCCCGCGTCAAATCCGGGGACTGGAACAGGGACGCGGTGGGCACGTGCACCCCCGGATCGGCCAGCACATACCAGGCCGGCGGCAGTGCCAGCGCGGTCAATCGCTCACCCACGCCCTCGGCCCAGGCGTCGCGCCCGCGCACGAACACCGGCACGTCAGCACCCAGCGACAGGCCGAGGCCAGCCAGGGCGTCTTCGTCCAGCCCGGCGCCCCACAGGGCGTTCAGCGCCACCAGCGCGGTCGCCGCATCGGACGAACCGCCACCGAAGCCGCCACCGGCCGGAATGCGTTTTTCGACGCGGATATCCACACCTTGGGCGATATTTGCCGATTTTTGCAGCAGGCGCGCGGCACGCACCAGCAGGTCGTCGGCCTCGGCGACGCCTGCCACGGACGGACCGATCCGCGCCACCACCCCGTCCGCACGCGGCCGCAGATGCACCGTATCGCCCCAGTCCAGCAGGCGGAACACGGTCTGCAACTGGTGGTAGCCGTCCGGCCGGCGGCCGGTGATCTGCAGAAACAGGTTCAGCTTCGCCGGGGCCGGCCAGGACGACCAGCCCCCGTCGGTGCCCCCGCTCATGGCGCAGGCACGGTCCAGGCGTCGACCAGCAGGCGCACCTTGGCGTCGCCGTTGCGCGCCTCGATGCGCCGCGGCAGCGCCGGACGACCGTCGCTGGGCGGATACCAGTCTTGGAATTCGATCTCCCAACCCATCTGCCGCAGCGTATGCGGCCGGCCCTGCGCGTCGTAGTCGACCCGCTCCGGCGCCTGCGCGTCGGTCGCCACCAGCCCGCGCACCCAGTCGGGCAGCAGGTTGACCGGGATCTCCCAGCCGGTCGCCTCCAGCAGCAGCTGTTCGGCGTTCTCGCCGTCGCGCGGACCGCCCTCCAGCCCCTCCAGGCGCCCGGCCTCGGAGTGGCTGTCGCCGGTCAGGCGCCAGCTCTGCCGGGTCACCGGCGCGCTGAGTTGCACCTCGTACTGGCGCTGCCGCTGGGTCCAGTCGATGCGGCCGCTGCCGCCGTTGCGCCCCTTGGTGATCGCCACCCGCCCCTGGAACGACCAGTCCGGATGCGCCCGCAGCCATTGCGCGCGCGCGGCCTCGGCCTGCTGCGCAGCGGCGTCGGGGGCGGCGACGGCGACCGGCGACGGGGTGCGGGTCGGCAGCGCACTGCAACCGGCCAGCAGCAGCCCGGCGACCAGCGCCCAGGCGGTACGCAGGCCGGCGGTCACGGCGCCACCTTGTCCAGGGCGCGGCGCAACGCTCGATTGTCCGGATCGAGCTTGCGCGCCTCGTCGAAGTACTTGTTGGCCTCCTCGTGCTTGCCCTGCTCCCACAGCACCTGGCCGATGTGCGCGGCGATCTCCGGATCCTTCACCAGGCTCCAGGCGCGGCGCAGTTGCACCAGCGCCTCCTGGGTCTTGCCGAGCCGGTACAGCACCCAGCCGTAGCTGTCGATGATCGCGGCATTGTCGGGATCGGCGGTGCGGGCGCGGTCGATCAGCTGCAACGCCTCGCGATAGCGCTTGGTGCGGTCGGCCAGGGTGTAGCCGAGCGCGTTCAGCGCCGCCACGTTCTCCGGATCAGTGACCAGGATCTTGCGCAGGTCGGCCTCGGCGCGGTCGATGCGGTCGCGACGCTCCCAGGACAGCCCGCGCGCATACAGCAGCGCGTTGTCGTCCGGATAGGCGGCCAGGCCGCGCTCGAACACCTGCAGCTCGCCGGCGTCGTCGCCGCTGCGCTGGCGCAGTTCCGCCTCCAGCACGTAGGCGTCGCGACGCGCGGCATCGTCGGCCTCGGCATCGTCCTGCAGCGCGCGCGCCTCGGCGAAGGCCGCGTCCTTCTGGCCGAGCGCGTACAACGCGCCGGCGGCGCGCAGCCGCGCCTCGCTGCGCAACGGGCCGCCCGGCACGCCGCGGTACCAGTCCACCGCCTCCTGGTTGCGCTTGAGGAACTCGGCGATCTTGCCGAGCAGCAGGCGCCGCTCCGGATCGGGCCGGTCGGCACCCTTGCGCAGCTCGTCGTACAGCGCGGTCAGGGCCGCATTGTCCTGCAGTTTGGCCAGCATCGAGGCGCGCAGGCCGTAGTTCTGGGTGGTCTGCGGCCCCAGCGCCAGCACCCGCGCCGCGGCAGCGGTGTCGCCGATGGCGTCGTAGGCATAGGCCAGCGCCGTGCGCAGTTCCGGGTCGCCGGACACCTTGGGCTCCACGCCCTGCAGCAACGCGCGCGCCTGTTCGGTCTTGCCCGCCTGCTGCAACTGGGTGGCATGCAGCAGCGCCACGCGCGGCTCCTGCGGGAAGCGCTTGACCAACTGATCGACGATGCGCTCGGCCAGCTTGGGCTGGTCCAGGCGCAGCGCCAGGCGTCCGAATTCCTGCCAGGCCTCGAGCTGGTCGGGGATGGCATTGGCGTCGAGCAACTGGTCCAGGGCCTTGGCCGCCACCTCCGGATCGCGGTTGCCGCTGACCAGGGCGATCAGCGCGAAACGCCAGCCGCGCAGGTCCTTGTCGCGCAACAGGGCCACCAGCAGGCTGCGCGCCTGGCGCAGGTTGCCGTTGCGCAGGGCCAGCGAGGCCTCGGCGCTACGCATGGCCAGCGACTCGGGCGCGCGCTGCCGCCACAGCGCCAGCGCCTGGGCGGCGGCCGCGCTGTCGTTGGCGAGCATGGCGATGCGGGTGGCGCGCTCGGCCAGGCCGGCATCGCCGGGGCTGTCGTTGGCGGCCTGCAGGTACCAGCGCGAGGCGTCGGCCAGTTGCCCGGCCTGCAGGGCGAACTCGCCGGCCAGCACCGGCGTCATCACGTCCTGGGCGGGACTCGGCGCCTTGGCCGCGGCCGGTGCGGCCACGGCGGCGATTGCGGACAGCAGCAGAAAGGTACGGATGCGAATCAGTGCGGGCATCGGAAGCGGCCGGGCCGTAAAATGGGGCCCTGAATGGCCAGCAGCTTATCGCAAGCAACTGAACAGATGACGTTGTGGGTGCTCGGATTGAACCACCAGACCGCGCCGGTCGACCTGCGCGAACGGGTGGCATTCGCCGGCGACGCATTGCCGCGCGCGCTGCAATCGCTGCGTGGGTTGCCCGACGTCGCCGAGGCGGCGCTGCTGTCCACCTGCAACCGCACCGAGCTGTACGCCATCGCCGGCGATGCGCAGCACCTGGCCGACTGGCTGGACTCGCATGCCGCCGGCCTGCACGGCTATCTGTACCAGCACCAGGACGCGGACGCGGTGCGGCACCTGTTCCGGGTCGCCACCGGGCTGGACTCGATGGTGCTGGGCGAGCCGCAGATCCTCGGCCAGGTGAAGGACGCCTGGTCGCTGGCACGCGAGCATGGGGCGATGGGCAGCCGCCTGGACCGCCTGTTCCAGCAGACCTTCTCGGTGGCCAAGCGCGCGCGCACCGACACCCGCGTGGGCGCCAATCCGGTCTCGGTCGCCTCCACCGCGGTGCGCCTGGCGCAGAGCTCGTTCGCCCGGCTCAGCGAATCCACCGTGCTGCTGGTCGGCGCCGGCGAGACCATCGAGCTGGCCGCCAAGCATCTCAGCGAGGGCCGCGTGCGGCGCCTGCTGATCGCCAACCGCACCCTCGCCCACGCGCAGGAATTGGCCAGCCGCCACGGTGGCGTGGCGCTGCCGCTGAGCGAACTGGAGCGCCACCTGCACGAAGCCGACGTGGTGTTCTCGGCCACCGCCGCGCGCGAGCCGGTGGTGACGCGGGCGCAGGTCGAACAGGCGTTGCGCGCGCGCAAGCACAAGCCAATGCTGCTGTTCGACCTGGCGGTGCCGCGCGACATCGAGGCCGGCGTGGCCGACCTGGCCGACGCCTACCTGTACACCGTCGACGACCTGGAGCGCGCGGTCGAGGACAACCGCCGCGGCCGCCGCGAGGCCGCCGAGGCGGCCGAGGCGATCATCGACCTGCAGGTCGTGCGCTACATGGAGGCGCTGCAGGCCAGCACCCGCCAGGCGCCGCTCAAGCGCCTGCGCGCGCACGGCGACAGCACCCGCGACGACGTGCTGGCCAAGGCGCGGCAGCAACTGGCGCACGGCAAGCCGGCCGACGAGGTGCTGGAATTTCTCGCCAACACCCTGACCAACCGCCTGCTGCATCCGCCCACCGCGGCGCTGCGCGAGGCGGCGCTGCGCGGCGACGCCGAGCTGGCGCGCGCCGCCGAGCGCCTGTTCCCGGAGAAGCCGGGCTATTTCCACCCCATTCTGAAGACCGATGACACCGACCCTGCGCCGTAAGCTGGAGGCGCTGGCCGAGCGTCGCGAAGAACTCGAACGCCTGCTGTCCGACCCCGAGGTGGTGAGCGACAACACGCGCTTCCGCGACTACTCGCGCGAATTCGCGCAACTGGAGCCGGTCGCCGCCGCGCTGGCCGCCGAGGCCGCGGCCAAGGCCGACCTGGCTTCGGCCGAGGCGATGCGCGCCGATCCGGAACTGCGCGAGCTGGCCGAGGAGGAAATCGCCGCCGCGCAGGCGCGCCTGGCCGAACTCGACGCGGAACTGGCGTTGCTGCTGGTGCCGCGCGATCCGCGTGACGACGGCAACCTGTTCCTGGAAGTGCGTGCCGGCACCGGCGGCGACGAGGCGGCGATCTTCGCCGGCGACCTGTTCCGCATGTATGCGCGCTACGCCGAACGCCAGGGCTGGAAGGTGGAGGTGGAATCGGACAGCCCCGGCGAGCACGGCGGCTACAAGGAGGTCGTGGCGCGCATCGTCGGCCGCGGCGCCTACTCCAAGCTCAAGTTCGAATCCGGCACGCACCGCGTGCAGCGCGTGCCGGCGACCGAGTCGCAGGGCCGCATCCACACCTCCGCGGCGACGGTGGCGATCATTCCCGAGGCCGACGACGTGGAGGAGATCGCGATCAACCCGGCCGACCTGAAGATCGACACCTTCCGCTCCTCCGGCGCCGGCGGCCAGCACGTCAACAAGACCGAGTCGGCGATCCGCATCACCCACGTGCCCAGCGGCGTGGTGGTGGAGTGCCAGACCGAGCGCAGCCAGCATGCCAACCGCGACAAGGCGCTGAAGCGACTCAAGGCGCAGCTGCTGGAGGCCGAGCGCAGCAAGCAGGCCGCGGCCGAGGCGCAGGACCGCAAGCTGCAGGTCGGCAGCGGCGACCGCAGCCAGCGCATCCGTACCTACAACTTCCCGCAGGGCCGCATCACCGACCACCGCGTCGAGGGCCTGACCCTGTACGACCTGCCGAACGTGATCGAGGGCGATCTCGACGCGCTGATCGGGCGCCTGAGCCACGAGCACCAGGTCGACGAACTGGCGCGCCTGAGCGACAGCCCATGAGCGTGCGCGTACGCCAGGCCGATGCACAGGACCTGCCGACGCTGGCAGCGCTGTTCGACGCCTACCGGCAGTTCTACGGGCAGGCGCCGGATGCGGCGACCGCGCACGCCTTCTTGGCCGCGCGCCTGGCCAAGGCCGAGTCGGTCGTGCTGCTGGCCGAGCGCGATGCGCAGGCGGCCGGCTTCGTGCAGTTGTATCCGTCCTTTTCTTCGGTGCGGGCGGCGCGCGTGTGGATCCTCAACGATCTGTACGTGGCGCCTGCGCACCGCCGCCACGGCGTGGCGCAGGCGCTGCTGCATGCCGCCGAACGCTACGCCGCGGACGATGGCGCAGTGCGCATCGTGCTGGAGACGGCGCAGGACAATCTGTCTGCGCAGGCCCTGTACCGTGCCTGCGGCTGGCAGCAGGAGCTGAGCGCGCAGCACTACGTCAAGGCGCTGGTGCCGTGAGCGTGCACCGCCCGCGATCGGTCGCGGCCGCCACGGCCGCATGAACGGCGGCGGCGCCGACGAACGCCTGCAACTGCGGGCCGCGGTGCGGCGCGATCCGCAGGACTTCCTGGCCTGGGTGATGCTCGCCGACGCCGAACTCGGCGCCGGCGCAGTGGCCGCCGGCGAACAGGCCGCCGTGCGTGCGCTGCAGTTGCGCCCGGGACATCCGGAGGCGCTGGCGCGGCTGGGCCGGGTGCGCTGGACCCAGGGTCGCCATGCCGACGCAGCGCAGGCATTGCGCGAGGCACTGCGGCAAGCGCCCCAGCACCCCGGCATCGCGGTATGGCTCGGCCACGCCCTGGAAGACAACGGCGAGGCCGAAGCCGCAGCGCAGGCCTATGCGCATGCGCACGCCCTGCTGCCGCAGGAACCGTCGATCGCCGCCTACCTGCTGAACTGGCGGCGCAAGCTGTGCGACTGGCGCGGACTGGACGCGCTATCGCAGCAGGTGCGCAGCGCGGTACGGCAAGGCCACCCGGCGATCGAACCGTTCGCCTTCCTCAACGAGGACGCGGGCGCGGACGAACAGCTGCGCTGCGCGCGCAACCGCGCCCAGGCGCTGGCGCGCGCTCTCGCGCCGCTGCCCGCTGCGCAGGTGCGCGGCGATGGCCCGCTGCGCATCGGCTTCCTGTCCAACGGCTTCGGCGCGCATCCCACCGGCCTGCTGACCGTCGCCCTGTTCGAGCGCTTGCGCGCGCATGCCGACCTGCAGGTGCACCTGTTCGCGCTCAACGGCGACGACCGCAGCGCGCTCCGTGCGCGGCTGCAGGAGGCTGCACATGCCTGGCACGACGTGGCCGGACAGCCGCATCGTCAGATCGCCCAGCGCATCCGCGATACCGGCATCGACCTGCTGTTCGATCTGCGCGGTTGGGGCGGCGGCGGCACGCCGGAAGTGCTGGCGTTGCGTCCGGCACCGGTGCAATTGAACTGGCTGGCCTACCCCGGCACCTCCGGCGCACCCTGGATCGACTACGTGGTCGGCGACGCCTACGCGCTGCCGCCGGCGCTGGCCGCGCACTACAGCGAGCGGGTGCTGCGGCTGCCGCGCGCGTTCCAGCCGTCCGACGATACCCGCCATGTCGGCACCCCGCCCGCGCGCCGCGACTGCGGCCTGCCCGAGCACGGCACCGTGTTCTGCTGCTTCAACAACAGCTACAAGCTCGGCCCGCGCAGCATGGCGCGGATGCTGGAGGTGCTGCGCCAGGTACCGGACAGCGTGCTGTGGCTGCTGTCCGGCCCGGGCCAGGCCGATGACCGACTGCGCGCCGCCGCCGCGGCGGCCGGCGTGGACCCGACACGCCTGCGCTTCATGCCCAAGTTGGCGCATCCGGACTATCTGGCGCGCTACCGGCACGCCGACCTGTTCCTGGACACGCATCCGTACAACGCCCACACCACCGCCTCCGATGCCTTGTGGGCCGGCTGTCCGGTGCTGACCTGCCCCGGCAGCACCTTCGCCGCACGCGTGGCCGGCAGCCTCAACCATCACCTCGGCCTGGACGACATGAATGCCGCCGACGACGCAGCGTTCGTCGCCACCGCGGTGCGCCTGGGGCGCGATCCCGTGGCGCTGCAGGCGCTGCGCGAGCGGCTGCAGGCGCGGCGCGCGGACAGCGGCCTGTTCGACATGCGCGGCTTCGCCGACGACTTCGCCGCGCTGCTGCGCGACACGGCTTCGCGCCATGGCTGGGAAGGCGCAGGCTCGACCTGATCGATCGCTCACGGATGCGCCACAAGGCCGCGGCGGCACATCCAGCGACGGACGACGTAGCGACGTATCGCCAGTCAACGTCGCCATCGACATCACCGCCGGTACATCCGCATCGCCGTCTCCCATCGCCGAGCGCGCTTGCGTCACAGCGCACGGGTGGTGTGGACGAGCGTCGCTGCAGGTCGCAGCGACCCAGCCAACGGCAGCCCGTGAGGCGCATGGGCGCAGTCGCCAGTGTGCAAGTCGAGCTACCGAAGCGCTTGACCTCAAGCGAACTTGAGGTCCGACACTGCGCGCACGCTCCTCGTGCAGATCCCGCAATGTCGCTGCCGCTCCCGATTCCGACGCCCGATTCTTCCGCCTCCGTGCGCAGCGTGCTGCTCGCCGAAGCCCCCATTCCGGATCGCGCCGCGCTGCTCGACTGCATGCGCGGCCTGTGCGATCACCGGCTGCATGCCCTGACCTGGATGGAATCGCTGGGCGATGCCCCCGACCTGCTGTACGCACGCTGCTGCTGCGACGCGGCGCCAGCACTGCATGGACTGCTGCGCGCACGCCTGCCGGCGCTGCGGCGGACGCTGCGGCGCTACCGGCGCATCCGCAGCGGCGTATCCGATCCGCACCGGGCAGCGTCCTGCGTGGTGATGACCCGCGTCCAGACCCGCAATGCAGCGCAGGCGCAAAGCCGCGCCGATGCCGCCTTCGCCGCCCTGCAGGATGGCGCACATGCGCTGCGCGGCCTGATCGCCGCGCACCTGTACCTGTCGGACGACGGCCGCACCCTGCTCGAATGCACCGAGTGGCACAGTGCGGAGGCACAGCGGCGTGCCCTGCAGCGCGAACCCGAGCGCCTGCCGCTGGCCGCCGATCGTGCCGCCAGCGTCCATCGTTTCCGGCCACGCACCCTGGTCCTGCCATGCGACGGCACGACCCCGGTCCACCTCCACGCCTGATTCGGCGGGCGGGCGCCAGCAACGTGCGCGGATGCGGCTCCCCGCCCGGGCGGCGATCCCAGCGCGCGATCACCACGCCCAAGCGCACACTTCGGCAGCCCGAAGCGCCCCCATTGCCGTCGTCCACGACAACGCGCCAACCCCGCCGTAGCCGCGGCTGAAGCGCCAACGCGCCCAGGCTGTACGCCGGCCAGGCGAGCCGCTAGGCTGCCGGCATGACCGCCAACGCCGACTTCATCGCCTTGAACCTGTGCGTGCTGACCGTCTCGGACACGCGCACCCTCGACCAGGACAGCTCCGGCGACTATCTGGTCGCCGCTCTCGGCGGCGTCGGCCATCGCCTGCACGCACGGGAACTGCTGCCGGACGACCGCTACCGGATGCGCGCCACGGTCTCGGCCTGGATCGCCGACCCGCAGGTGGACGGCATCCTGGTCACCGGCGGCACCGGCTTCACCGGCCGCGACTCCACGCCCGAGGCGCTGCTGCCGCTGCTGGACAAGGAGATGCCGGGCTTCGGCGAGCTGTTCCGCGCGATCAGCGTCGAGGAGATCGGCACCTCCTCGCTGCAGTCGCGCGCCTTCGCCGGCCTGGCCAACGCCACCTTCCTGTTCTGCCTGCCCGGCTCCACCTCGGCCTGCCGCACGGCCTGGGAGCGGATCATCGCCGCGCAACTGGATGCTCGCACCCGCCCCTGCAATCTGGCCACGCTGCGCCCGCGGCTGAAGGAATGACCTGGACTCCCGCATGCCCCTGGACACCACGTTGCGCCTGCTGGCCAAGGCCAGCGGCATGAGCGCCGCGGATATCGCCGCGGCCATCCCGCGCGCCGGCGCGGCCACGGTCAAGGCCTGGATGGCGGGCGAAAAGCTGCCCGGGCGCGCCCAACTCACCGCGCTGGCACGCACCTTCGGCGTCCCCGCCGGCGCCCTGCTCGGCGAACTGGCCAGCCAACTCGACCCGGCACGCACCCGCGGCGAACACGATCTGCTGCAGGCCTACCGCGCCCTCGACACCCGCCAGCAGGGCGCATTGCTGGAAGTGGCACGCAGCATGGCCGGTACCGGTACCCGCAAGCGGAGCAGCAAATGAGCCACCTCAAGCGCAAGCAGTACAAGGCCCTGATGCAGCCGCTGCAACTGGAACTGACCGCGATGGCGCAGGCGGTGCAGCACAGCGGCGAGCGCGTGCTGGTGCTGTTCGAAGGCCGCGACACCGCCGGCAAGGGCGGCGCGATCCAGGCCATCGCCGAACATCTGAACCCGCGCCAGTGCCGCGTGGTCGCCCTGCCCAAGCCGACCGACCGCGAAGCCACCCAGTGGTATTTCCAGCGCCACATCGCGCACCTGCCGGCCGCCGGCGAGATCGTGCTGATGGACCGCAGCTGGTACAACCGTGCCGGCGTGGAACGGGTCATGGGCTACTGCAGCGACGCCGAATACCACACCTTCCTGCGCCAGACCCCGCTGTTCGAGCAGTTGCTGGTGGACGATGGCATCCGCCTGTTCAAGTACTGGCTGTGCGTGGACCAGGCGCAGCAGGAAAAGCGCTTCGCCGAGCGCCTGCACGACCCGTTGAAGGGCTGGAAGCTGTCGCCGGTGGACCTGAAGTCGCGCAGCCAGTACGCCGACTACACCCGCGCGCGCGAGGCGATGCTGGAAGCCACCCACCGCGACTATGCGCCATGGACCCTGGTCGACTTCAACGACCAGAAGCGCGGCCGCCTGACCCTGATCCGGCACCTGCTCGACCAACTGCCGGAAACCCGCCTGCACGAACCGGACCTGGATCTGCCGCCGCTGAAGCAGAAGCTGCACAAGGAAAAGTTTGGGCTGCTGCAGCCGATTCCGTCGTATGAGGCGGGGAGTGGGGATTAGGGATTGGGGATTGGTTGAAGCCTGCGGCGCGCAGTCGTCGCTTTGCGACCGCGCGTCGCCGGGCGCGCCACTCACAGCCATTCCGGAACAGCGCGTCGCGGTTGAAGCCGCCTCTACGGTCGTTTCGGCTCGCGCACCACTAAAGAGGCGGCTGTCCCCGCAGGAGCGGCCTTAGCCGCGACGAGCGAAGCCATC
>NZ_NMPP01000105.1:0-10398 GCF_009192885.1 Xanthomonas sp. LMG 12462
CGACCGCGCAGGAAGCACTGGCGGTGCTGGAACGGCATCCGGACGTGGCATTGATCTTCAGCGATGTGCAGATGCCGCGCTGCGACGGCTTGAGCATGGTGCGCCAGTTGCGCCACCGCGGCATCTGCACATCGCTGAAGATCAATGCCACGTCCGGATGCCGTTCCAGCACCGCCAGTGCTTCCTGCGCGGTCGCCGCCGACAGGACCCGGTAGCCGTCGGCGGCCAGCATGGCGGCGGCCAACTCCCGGATCGTCTGGTCGTCCTCCACCAGCAGAATGGTGGTGGAGGCGGAGGTGACGCGCATAATGCAGGGATCGCTTTAATAAATAATCCACTGCAGCTTCACGATTCGTCGGTGAAGCGCTGGTGACGTCCCGCAAATCCCGATATTCTCGACCTTACTTACTGCGAGACGCAGCTTGACCACGCACGCCCACTATCGGCAGATCGTCGAGCTCTCCCACGACTGCATCAAGGAAGTCGGCCGCGACGGCGTCGTGCGCTCGATCAATCCCCACGGGTTGGCCCTGCTCGGCGTGTCCGACCCCGCCGACGTCGTCGGCCACAACTGGGTCGAGCTGTGGCCCGAGGACATGCGCTCGCTGACCCAGGGCGCCTTTGCTGCGGCGTTGGGCAACGAGCAGCGTGAATTCTGGGCGGAGCGCCCGTCGCTGGATGGACGGCGGCGCTGGTGGCACGTGATGGTCAGTCCGCTGGCCAACGCCTCGGCGCGGGTGGAAAGCGTGCTGGTGATCAGCCGCGACGTCACCCAGCAACACCAGGTCGAACAGGCCCTGCGCGCGCTGGGTCACCTCGCCCCGATCGAGGGCCGGGGCGACACGATGGACGCCGACGATGCCGCTGCGCTGGGCCGTCGCTGGCAGACCGAGCAGTCGCAGCTGCGCGGGCAACTGGACATCGCCCTGGCCGCGCAGCGCGTGGCCGAGCGCGCCATGACCCAGGCGCAGAAGGGCGAGGCGATCGGGCAGATGCTCGCCGGCGTGGTCCACGACTTCAACAACATGCTGCATACCGCGATCACCTCGGTGAGCATGGTCGCCGATCATCCGCAGCGCCTGCAGCCGGACCAGCAACGGCTGCTCGCCATCGCCAACGAGGCCTTGCAGCACGGCGCGGGCATGACCCGGCGCCTGCTCGGCTTCGCCCGCGCGCACCCGGTCAAGCCGATCTGGCTGGACCTGAACGCGCTGGTGACGCAGATGCAGCCGTTGTTGGCGCAGGCGCTGGGCGGCGAGATGCGCCTGCAATTGCTTGCATGCGCCGAGGTGACCACGACCTATGCCGACCGCAACGCGGTCGAGCAGGCGGTCATGAACCTGGCCCTGAACGCGCGCGACGCCAGTCGCCCCGGCGATGCGGTGACGATCCGCTGCGGCGCGCTGGAGGTGCCGCCGTCGCGCGCGGCGGCGATGCGCCAGCCCGGCCGCTACGTGACCCTGGCGGTCAGCGACCAGGGCGAGGGCATGTCCGATGCGGTCAAGTCGCGCCTGTTCGAGGCGTACTTCACCACCAAACCCGAGGGCAAGGGCACCGGTCTTGGGCTGGCCCAGGTCTATGGGCTGGTGCGCCAGGCTGGCGGCTTCGTCGACGTGGAATCGGAGCTGGGCCGCGGCACCACCATCACCCTGGCGTTCCCGTTCGTGGCGCGGCCGCTCGGCGACGAGGGCGAGGGCGCCGACCCGATGTCGGTGCCGACGGCGGAGTAACCCCCGCTCATCCGCCTGCGCGCCGGCAGCCGGTCGCTGATGCGCACCGCGAAGGCCTCGCGCAGCACCTGCAGCGCGCGTTGCTGGCGCCCGGCATCCAGCGCCGCGCAGCACGAGGGCGGCACCTGCACCTGGAAATCGCGCATGCGCGCATCGATCGCGGTCGCCAGCACGCAGGCGTCGGTGGCGATGCCGGTGACCAGCAGGCGGGTGGTCTGCAGCCGCGCCAGCAGCAGGGCCAGGGCCGAACCGAGGAAGGCCGAGTGCTTGGGCTTGAGCACGTAGTAGTCCTGCGGGCGCGGCGCCAAGTAGGCGGCGATACGTGCGCCGCGCTGCTTCGGGTCGGCGCACAGGGTCCACAGGCCTTCGAAATCGGTGCGCCAGTCGGCGAAGTTGTCGTTGGCGAACAGCACCGGCCAGCCGCGGCGATGGAAGCGCGCGCGGAGCTGGGCGATGCGCTCGGCCACCGGGAGTGCGGCCTCCGCCAGCCGTGCGCCGTCCGGGAAGTCGAAACGGCTGATCATGTCCACGATCAGCAGCGCCGGCGCCCCGTGCGGCGTCGCGGGTTGCCGCTGGGTGCGTGTGCGTCGCCGGGCGGGCTGGCGCATGCGTCGATCCTCCATTGCCGGACTGGCTTCATGGTCGGCGCGACGGGTGAAACGCGGGTGAGCGCAGGTGACGGCGGCATGGCTGAACGGATCGGCCGGCGCCACCTCGGCGGCGCCGCTGGCCACCTTCGCGAAAGCTTACTATTTAGGGTTTACATTGACTGGCGTCCTTGCCCGTCGACAGGAGAGCACGTGGTACCAACTGGCGAACACAACCAGGCGCGCGTGGCCGCGGCGGCATCCGCCGTGCCGTCCGCCCGCGGCATTTCCCGATGGCGCTGCGGCGCCGGACGCGGTCGGCGGATCGCATGAGCACGGTCGCCCCCACACCGGTCGTGCACGTCGATGCTCCCCTGGATGCCGGCCACGCGGTCCTGCCGCCCGAGGCGCCGCTGGCCATGCCGCTGCAGTCGCTGCAGGAAGGCAAACTGCGCAACACGCGCCTGCCCAGCACCCCGGTCGGGATCGGCTGGCGGCGCTTCTACGTGTTCGGCACCACCGCGGCGATGACCGCCTACGCCAGTTGGCTGATCGGCAAGGTCTTGGTGATCGGCGGCGTGAGCGTGCTCGAAGCCTGTCTGATGGTGCTGTTCATCCCGTTGTTCGCCTGGATCGCGCTGTCGTTCGTGAGCGCGCTGGCCGGCTTCTTCACTCTGGTGTTCGGCAAGGGTCGCAAACTCGGCATCGATCCGGACGCGCCGCTGCCGCAGGTGCGCAACCGCACCGCGCTGCTGATGCCCACCTACAACGAGGATCCGCACCGGCTGATGGCCGGCCTGCAGGCGATCTACGAGTCGGTGGCGGCCACCGGCCAGATCGAGCGCTTCGATTTCTTCATCCTCAGCGACACCACGCGCCCAGCCATCGGCGCGGAAGAAGAGAAGGTGTACGCCGAGCTGGTGGAGCGCGTCGGCGGCAAAGGCCGCCTGTTCTACCGGCGCCGCGCCAGCAATGCCGGGCGCAAGGCCGGCAACATCGCCGACTGGGTACGCCGCTTCGGCGGCGCCTATCCGCAGATGCTGATCCTGGACGCCGACAGCCTGATGACCGGCGACAGCATCGTGCGCCTGGCTGCCGGCATGGAGGCCAACCCCGACGTCGGCCTGATCCAGACCCTGCCGGAAGTGGTCAACGGCAACACCCTGTTCGCGCGCATGCAGCAGTTCGGCGGCCGCGTCTACGGCCCGGTGATCGCCTTCGGCGTGGCCTGGTGGCACGGGGCGGAAAGCAACTACTGGGGCCACAACGCGATGATCCGCACCGAGGCCTTCGCAGCGCAGGCGGGCCTGCCGTCGCTGCCCGGGCGCAAGCCGTTCTGCGGCCACGTGCTCAGCCACGACTTCGTCGAAGCGGCACTGATGCGGCGTGGCGGCTGGGCCATGCACATGGTGCCGTACCTGCAGGGCAGCTACGAGGAAGGCCCGCCGACGCTGACCGACCTGCTGGTGCGCGACCGCCGCTGGTGCCAGGGCAACCTGCAGCACTCCAAGGTGGTGCGCGCGCGCGGCCTGCACTGGGTCAGCCGCATGCACATGCTGATCGGCATCGGCCATTACTTCACCGCACCGATGTGGGGCATGCTGATGCTGATCGGCATCGCCATTCCGCTGCAGAACGGCGGTTTCGACCTGGTCGCCTCGGTGATCTCGCCGTTCTCGCCGGCGCGCTACTGGCACCAGCAGGACTCCACGCGGGTGGCCTGGGTGTTCGCGGTGACCATGTTCGTGCTGCTGGCGCCGAAGGTGATGGGCTACTTCGCGATGCTGCTCAAGCCCGGCGAACGCCGCGGCTGCGGCGGCGGGCTGCGCGCCTTCGCCAGCATGCTGCTGGAAACGCTGCTGGCCGCGCTGATGGCGCCGGTGGTGATGTACGTGCAGTCGCGCGGCGTGGCCGAGGTGCTGGCCGGCAAGGACTCGGGCTGGGACGCGCAGCAGCGCGACGATGGCCGCATTTCGTGGTCGGCGCTGTTGCGCAGCTACGGCGGACTGAGTGCGTTCGGCCTGCTGATGGGAGGCATGGCCTATGCCGTGTCGCCGTCGCTGGCGGCATGGATGGCGCCGGTGGTGATCGGCATGGCGCTGGCGGTGCCGGTGGTGGCGATCAGTTCCTCGCGCGCCGCCGGCCTGTGGCTGCGCAAGCTGCGCATCCTCGCCATTCCCGAGGAGTCGCAGCCGCCGGCGGTGCTGCTGCGCGCCGCCGAACTGCGCCGCGAGGCCGCCGCACGCCGGGCCGAGGCCGAGGCGCAGGCCCAGGGCTGACGCCGGCATACTATCCGGCCTCATTCATCGGGAACCGACATGCTGGAGACAGTGGAACACGAGACCGGCGCCGCGCCGCGCTGGACCGTCCTGTGGCTGCACGGCCTGGGCGCCGACGGCAACGACTTCGCGCCGCTGGTGCCGGAACTGGTGCGGCCGCACTGGCCGGCGCTGCGCTTCGTGTTCCCGCACGCGCCGGTGCGGCCGGTGACGGTCAACAACGGCGTGCGCATGCGCGCCTGGTACGACATCGTCAGCATGGACTTCTCCAACCGCGCCGACAGTGCCGGCGTCGCCGAATCGGTGGCGCAGGTCGAGGAACTGATCGCGCGCGAGGACGCGCGCGGCGTGCCGGCCGAGCGCCTGCTGCTGGCCGGCTTTTCCCAGGGCGGCGCGATCACCCTGGCCGCCGGCCTGCGCCGCGAACGGCCGCTGGCCGGCCTGATCGGGCTGTCCACCTACCTGCCGGAACTGGAGAGCGTCGCCAACTGGCACGTCCCGGCGGCCCTGCGGCAACCGCTGTTCATGGCCCACGGCCAGGGCGACCCGGTGATCCCGCAGACCTACGCCGAGCGTACCGCGCAGACCCTGCAGGCGCTGGGCATGCCGGTGCAGTGGCGACGCTATCCGATGGCGCACCAGGTCTGCGCCGAGGAAATCGCCGACCTGGGCGACTGGATGGACGCCTGCCTCGCCGGCAGCTGATTGCAGCGGCCGCATGGCGGCATGGTGCGATGCCGATGGCGGGCGCCGGGAACCAGGGCTAGTATCGGCCGCAGCGCACGCCAGTCGAGTGACGGAGGTCTGGGTGAAGGTGCTGATCGCCGACGACGAACCCCTGGCGCGCGAACGCCTGCGCACGCTGCTGGCTGCGCATGCCGGCGTGGAAGTGGTGGCCGAAGCCGACAACGGCATGGACGCGCTGCACGCCTGCGCCGCGGCGCAACCGGACCTGGTGCTGCTGGACATCGCCATGCCCGGCCTCGACGGCCTGGAAGCCGCGCGCCATCTGGCCACCTTCGAACCGCGCCCGGCCGTGGTGTTCTGTACCGCCTACGACGCGCATGCGCTGTCCGCGTTCGAGGCGGCGGCGATCGACTACCTGATGAAGCCGGTGCGCGCCGAGCGCCTGGCCGCGGCCCTGCAGCGCGCCAGGACGTTCATGGCCGGACGCGGCAACGGCGACGCCGCGGCGCCGGCCCCGCAGCGCCGCACCCACCTGTGCGCGCGCCTGCGCGGCAGCCTGCGGCTGATCCCGGTCGACGACATCCACTACCTGCAGGCCGAGGAAAAGTACGTGGTGGTGCACCACGCCCGCGGCGAGGACCTGATCGAGGAATCGCTGCGCGCGCTGGAGGAGGAATTCGCCGAGCGCTTCGTGCGCATCCACCGCAACTGCCTGGTCGCGCGCCACGAACTGGTGGAACTGCGCCGGCTCGGCGAGGGCCAGGTGCAGGCGGTGCTGCGCCATGGCAAGCAGCCGCTGGAGGTCAGCCGGCGCTGCGTGGCGCAGCTGCGCAAGGAGATCCACCAGCGCTGACGCCGCCCGGGCCGCCCGCGTGCAGCGGCGGACAGCGGCTTTCCGCGATAATGCGCGCATGAAGATCCTGCGCATCGCTACCCGCAAGAGTCCGCTCGCCCTGTGGCAGAGCGAGCATGTCGCCGCCTGCCTGCGCCGCGCGCACCCGCACCTGGACGTGGTGCTGGTGCCGATGAGCACCCGCGGCGACGAAGTCCTGGACCGCTCGCTGGCGGCGATCGGCGGCAAGGGCCTGTTCCTGAAGGAACTGGAGCTGGCGATGCTGCGCGGCGAGGCCGATTGCGCGGTGCATTCGCTCAAGGATGTGCCGATGGAGCTGGATCCGCCGTTCGTGCTGCCGGCGATCCTGCCGCGCGCCGATCCGGCCGATGCGCTGATCTCCAATCTCTACGCCTCGCTGGACGCGCTGCCGCTCGGCGCGCGCGTCGGCACCTCCTCGCTGCGGCGGCAGGCGCAGCTGCGCGCGCGGCGCCCGGACCTGGAACTGCTGGACCTGCGCGGCAACGTCAACACGCGCCTGGCCAAGCTCGACAACGGCGGCTACGACGGCATCGTGCTGGCCTGCGCCGGCCTGCAGCGGTTGGGCCTGGAGGGGCGCATCACCCAGCGCCTGCAGGCGCCGGACTGGCTGCCGGCCCCGGCGCAGGGCGCCATCGCAGTGGAATGCCGCGAGGACGCCAGTGCCGCGCTGGCATTGTTCGCCGCGCTGGACGACGCCCCGACCCGCACCTGCGTGGAGGCCGAGCGGGCGATGAACCGCGCCCTGCACGGCAGCTGCCACGTGCCGGTGGCGGCCTTCGCGCAATGGCGCGGCGAGGACCTGCTGTTGCAGGGCCTGGTCGGCGGCGTCGCCGACGGGCGCCTGGTGCGCGCCGACCTGCAGCGCAGTGCGCAGGATCCGCAGGCACTGGGCCAGGCCGTGGCCGAGGCCCTGCTGGGTGCCGGCGCGCGCGAACTGCTGGATGTCGACCTGCCGGTCTGAGAGCGTGCGCAGTCCGCGCCAGCGACGGTGGGGGTCACCTGTCATGCAGCCGCGACAAGCGAAGCCGAAAGCGGACTGACACCCTCCGTCGTCGGGACTGAAGTCTCTCCCACAGTGCAGATCCCGGCAATGCCGGTTGCGCGCGTGGGGGAGCGGCTGCAGCCGCGATAGGCGTTACCGGGAAAGCCTGTCGCGGCTGACGCCGCTCCTGCAGGTGAGGTGCATTGGTCCCTGCGCGCCAACGCCATTGCGTGCCGTGCTGGCGGGGCGCGGCTGCAGCGGTTCCTGCGAGAAGCGAATCAACGGGTCAGCCCTGCGGCGTCGCGAGGCGACGCGCTGCCGTGCGCCAATCCCGAATCCCCACTCCCCAATCCCGGCTCACTTGAACTTGTAGACCAGATTCATCGTGGTCAAGGTATCGGTCTTCTTCTTGTCGTCGCTGACGTCGCTGTTGTAGCGCGCCTGCCAGCCGGCCTTCAGCGCCAGGCGCTCGTTCATGCTCACCGAGATGCCCAGGTCGTTCTGCGCGAAGGTGTTGTACGCGCCGGATTCGACCAGCAGGGTGTTGCCCAGTTCGGTGTTGCTGGTCAGGCCGTACTTGAAGTCGACCAGGCCGCGGCCGATCAGGCCGGTTTCGGTGCGGTCCTCGACCACGTCGTGGGCGCGGCGCACGCCGGGACCGATCTGCACGTCGATGCTGCGGCGGTCGCCGTCCATGATCCGGGTGCCGTAGCCGATGCCGATCGTCGCCAGGCGGTCGTAGGTGGCGAAGTCGTCGCGCTCGTAGCGCAACGAGGCGGTCAGCTGGCGGTGCTCGCCGAGCTGCAGCGCGCTGCCGGCGCTGCCGGTGTAGCGGTTGGAGGTGGTCTGGCGCTTGCGCGAGGTGGTGCCGTCCGGATTGGTGTCGGTGTACTCGGCGCTGGCGTGCAGGGCGAGCAGGTCCAGGCTGTGGATCCAGTCGCCGTCCACGTACTGGCCCTTGAGCCGGCCGTTGAGGCTTTCGTTGGTGCTGTTGCCGTGCGAGGAGGCGAAGCCCAGTTCGCCCGATCCGCTCCACGGCGAACTGGCCGGGTCCGTGGCTGTCGGTGAGGTGGCGACGTCGGCGGCCCAGGCCGGGGACGTGCTCAGCAGCAACAAAGCGATGGCGGATACGAGGGTGGCACGGCGGGACATGGCTTCTCCGGGGATGAGGACGCAGCCTTCGGCTAACGAAATGGAAACGATTTCATCATACCGGATCCACATGACACCCTGGCCGGCCCCGGACGCCGGCTTCATCGGCGGTTCGGGCGCGCAGCCGGCTGCCGCGCCAGGCAGGCGTTTTCCGCCGTCGACTCAGACATAATCGGGGCCATGGACCGCTACGAACGCATCAACGCACTGCACCGCCTGCTCAAGTCCGCACGCTACCCGGTGACGGTGGCGCGGCTGCAGGACGAACTGGGCTGCTCCCGCGCCACCGTCTACCGCGATCTGGCCTTCCTGCGCGATGCGCTGATGGCGCCGGTGGAGGGCGACGGCGAGGCCGGCTTCCGCTACGAGTCGGGGGAGAGCGACCGTTTCGAGCTGCCGGGCCTGTGGCTGAGTTCGGAAGAGCTGCACGCGCTGCTGGCCTCGCAGCAACTGCTGGCGCGCACCGGCGGCGGGGTGCTTTCCTCGGTGCTGGCGCCGCTGCAGCAGCGCATCGAAAGCCTGCTCGCCGCCCAGGCCGGGGCGACCCATTGGCCGGTGGAGCGGGTGCGGGTGATCCCGCACCGCGGCCGCAAGCTCGACGAAGCCAGTTTCCGCACCGTCGCCTCGGCGGTGCTGGAGCGCAAGCGCCTGTCCTTCGACTACCGCGCCCGCTCCACCGACGAATCGACCAAGCGCACGGTGTCGCCGCAGCGCATCACCCACTATCGCGACAACTGGTACCTGGACGCCTGGGACCATGGCCGCGACGCGGTGCGCAGCTTCGCGGTGGACCGCATCAACCACGCGCGCCTGCTCGACCAGCCGGCGCAGGACGTGGCCGACGCCGAACTGGATTCGCAGTTGGCGGCCAGCTACGGCATCTTCTCCGGCGCGCCCAAGGGCTGGGCCACCATCGTGTTCAGCCCCAAGGCCGCGCGCTGGGTCGCCGACGAGCACTGGCATTCCAAGCAGCAGGGTCGGTTCCTGGCCGATGGCCGCTACGAACTGAAGGTGCCCTACAGCGTCTCGCGCGAGCTGCTGATGGACGTGCTGCACTACGGCTCCGATGCGGAGATCGTCGAGCCGCGCTCGCTGCGCGAACAGGCCAAGGCGCTGCTGTCGCTGGCGCTGAGCAACTACAGCGACGACTGAGGCGTCGCCGCGCGCGCTGCGATAGCCCGCGTGGGAGCGGCTCCAGCCGCGACCGCGGCTTTACCGCCAATGCGTGTCGCAGCCTGGAGGTCGACGCCTACGCCGCATCCAGCGGTGCGCCGCCGCCGAGGATCACGCCGATGTTGCGTTCGATCCAGTCCACCAGCGCGTGCACGTGCGCCGCGGCTTCCTCGCCGAGCGGGGTCAGGTCGTACTCCACGTGCGGCGGCACCACCGGGTAGGCGGTACGCTGCACCAGGCCGTCCGCTTCCAGCGCCTGCAGGGTCTGCGACAGCATCTTTTCGCTGACGCCTTCCAGGCTGCGGCGCAGATCGCCGAAGCGATGGGTGCCCTTGCGCAGGGCGACCAGCACCAGCACGCCCCAGCGGCTGGTGACGTGGCTGAGCACGGCCCGGGACGGGCAGTTCTGCGCGAACACCTGGCCGCGCAGCTGGGTCGCGTCCGCGCAGCCGCGCGGTGCTTCGTCGAGAGGTTCGGAGAGGACGCTGGCCAAGCGGTGCACCTGTCTGTGGGGGAGGGCGCCCCGATCATACGGGCCGCGCCGGGTGCTTCGCTGAGCGAAGGATGATCGTGGTGCCGGTGCAGACCATGCCCGGTGCGGCGGCGTGGCGGCGTTGGATGGTCGCAGTAAGGGGCCTGATGTGGCCCGAACGGCACACGGGCGCGCGGCGTGCGCCAGCCCAGCGCAATGCGGATCGGCTCGTCCGCGTCGCAGCCGGCTGCGACGGGAATTGCTTCAGGGCTTGTTCGGCACTTCGAAGCCGAGCTTGCCGACCTGGTCGCGGCGCTGCGCCACGCGCTTGAGCTTGTCGATGTTGACCCCGTACTGGTGGTCCAGCTTGTCGACCAGTTCGCGGTACTGCTTGTGGACCATGGTTGGTGAACGCTCGCACACCCTGGCGTGCACCGGGGCCGGATCGTCGATCGCGGCCCA
>NZ_NMPP01000106.1:0-21703 GCF_009192885.1 Xanthomonas sp. LMG 12462
CCCCGCCCCTCAATCATCCACCCGCTCGCCCATCAGCTCGCGCTGGCGCTTGTCCAGTTCCTCGGCGTAGCGCTTGCGCACGAAGCTTTCGCTGAGCACGCCCAGGACCTTGCCCTGATCGTCGACCACCGCCAGCTCGTCGCTCTGGGTCAGGTCGAACTGGCGCATGGCGGTGACCACGTCGGTGTCGGCGGGCAGGGCCACGTCGCGGTTGCCGGCGTAGTCGACGATGGCTGCGTCGGCGTTGACGCCGTCGGCGTAGGCGGCGGCCAGGGTGACCAGGCCGGCGTAATGGCCGTTCTCGTCTTCCAGCACCACGCGGGTGCCCGAGCCGAGCGGGAAGCGGCGGCGGAACTCGGCCACGCTGGTGGTGGCGGCCAACGGATGCACGTCCTTCTGCATCATCCGCCCGGCGCTGAGGTGCTTGACCCAGCCGACGTCGCGCGCGCTCTTGATGGTCTCGCCGCGCAGGTGCAGGCGCCAGGTCGAGAACGAGTAGCCGAAGATCTGGCGGACGATGGTGTTGGCGACCAGCACCGCCACCATCACCGCGCTGGCCAGCACGAAATCGTGGGTGCCTTCCAGTACCAGCATCGCCATCGTCATCGGCGCGCCGATCACCGCGGCGGCCATCGCCGCCATGCCGGCCAGCGACGCGGCGGTGCCGTCGACCAGGGCCATGCCGCTGCCGAGATTCAGCACGCCGGCGAACAGCCCGCCGACCAGCGACCCCATGAACAACGAGGCGAAGAACAGGCCGCCGCGGAAGCCGAAGCCCAGCGAGATGGCCGAGCCCAGGCACTTGAGCAGCAACAGGATGCCCAGCCAGCGCAGCGAGGTCGGGCTGGTCAGGTCCAGGTGCAGCGCGCCGTGTCCGGAGGACAGCACCTGCGGGGTGATCAACGCCAGCGGGATCAGCAGCAGGCCGCCGGCGACCGGGCGCGCCCAGCGCGGCAGCGGGCTGCGGTTGATCGCCTGTTCGATCGCGCCGATCAGGCGCATCACCGCCACTGCCAGCAGGGCGCAAAGCACGCCGAGCAGCGCGTACAGCACGTAGTCGCGCGCCTCCAGCGCCGAGGCCGCCGAGGCCGGCAGCAGGTACGGCTGTACCCCGGCCAGCTGCGACACGAACACCGCGCCCAGCGAGGCCACCGCCACCGGTGCCAGCGCCGATGGCGAGTACGCGCCGATCACGATCTCGAACGCATAGAACGCACCGGCCAGCGGCGCGCCGAAGGCCGCCGCGATGGCCGCGCCGGCGCCGGCGCCGACCAGGGTACGGATGTCGGCGCGGCGCAGGCGCAGCACCCGGCCCAGGTGCGAGCCGCTGCCGGCGCCCATCTGCGTGTACGCCGCTTCCAGGCCGACCGAGGCGCCGACGCCGTTGGAGAACAGGGTCTGCACGGAGACGATCAGGTTGTCGCGCATCGACATGCGCCCGCCATACAGCGCGTTGGCTTCGACGGCGTCGACCAGTTGCCGCTTGCGCGCGCGCGCGGCCATGCCGAGCAGGCCGACCAGCAGCCCGCCCAGCGGCAGCACCAGCAACTGGCGCACGCTCAGTTCGGACATGGCGCTGAGCCGCTCGTCTGCCTCCAGGCCGTACAGCAGGGCCTGCGCGCCGTGTGCCAGGCTGCTCTGCAACAGGGTCAGCAGGCCGGCGATCACACCGACCAGCAGGGCCAGGGCGATGAACCAGACATCGCTGGCGCGCAGGCGCCGGCGCAGCGCGTCGGCGAGGCTGTGCGAGGCGTCGGCCAGTCCCGGCCGCGGACGCAGGTTCACGGCGCGCGATCCTATCTGACGCGACGGACCTTGGCGCGGGTGTTGTAGTTGCCGACCTGCATGTACCACACGCCGACGATGCCGGGCGTGATCTTCACCTTGGGCGCAGTGAGGTGCACGCTGGACAGGCTCGCCGCCTCGGTCTGCTCCCATTCCTGGCCGTTGGCCAGCACGTAGTGGCGGCCCTTGCCGAAGCCGGTGAACTCGCCGACCAGGGTGCTCTCGATCGGCTCGGCGCTGCCGAAGTCGAAGAAGCCGCGATTCTTGGTGATCACCTCGCGGCGGCCTTCTTCCTTGGCCTTCTCCAGCGCCACCGCGGTTTCCTTGGCGACCTTGCCCTGCAGCCAGTCGTTCAGCGCGGCCAGCTCCTGCGGCGACAGCTTGTCCAGCCCGGCCGCCTTGAACTCCTGCGGCGACATCTGCGTCTGCAGATCGCCGGAGACGGTGCGCTGGGCGAGCGCCGGGGCGGCGGACACGGCGAGCGCCGCGCACAGGACCAGGGGAGCGAGACGCGCGAAGGACATGGCGAGGATCCGGGTAGTGGGATGCGCCGTAGTGTAGTCGCAAGCGGTGAATGCGCACGGGATGCCGGGCGCGCCGGGACCGCGTCGGCGCCCGGTTCAGTCCTCGGCGGCGGCGGGCGCGTCCGACCTGCGCGGCGGTCGCCGGTACACGAAGTCCGGCGCCGGCGTGGCGGCTTCGCGCTGCGCCAGCGCCTGCAGCGCCGCGTGCCCTGGGGCGCGTTCGCAGACCGGGTCCAGGGTCGCGGCATCGCCGCTCAGCGCCAGCGCCTGGCAGCGGCAGCCGCCCCAGTCGATCTCGCGCTTGGGACAGCCCTGGCACACCTCGGGCATCCAGGCGCTGCCGCGGAAGCGCACGAAGGCCTCGCCGTCTTCCCAGATCGCCGCCAGCGGGCGCGCGCGCAGGTTCTCGAAGTGCATGTCCGGCAGGGTTTCGGCGGCGTGGCAGGGCAACACGTCGCCGCGCGGGGAGATGTTGACGAAGCGCTGGCCCCAGCCGCCCATGCAGGCCTTGGGCCGGTGCGCGTAGTAGTCGGGGGTGACGAAGTCGATGTGCAGCCGGTCCTGCAAGCGCAGCCGGGCGGCCTCCACCGCGGCCACGGTGGCGTCGATCTGCGCGCGGCTGGGCATCAGCGCAGCGCGATTGCGCAGGCCCCAGCCGTAGTACTGGGTATGGGCCACTTCCAGGCGTTCGGCGCCGAGTTCCAGCGCCAGCTCGATCATCGCAGGTACGCGTTCGGCGTTGTGGCGGTGGATCACCGCATTGATCGTCAGCGGCAGGTCGAGCGCGCGCACCGCTGTGGCGAAGGCGCGCTTCTTGGCCAGGCTGTCGCGGTAGCCGGCGATGCGGTCGGCGCCGGCGGCGTCGGCGTCCTGGACGCTCAGTTGCACGTGTTCCAGCCCGGCCGCGGCCAGGGCGGCCAGCATCGGTGCGCCGCCGGCCACCCCGGAGGTGATCAGATTGCTGTACAGGCCCAGCGCACGCGCATGCGCGACCAGCTCGGGCAGGTCCTTGCGCAGCATCGGCTCGCCGCCGGAGAAATGCGCCTGCAGTACGCCCATCGCCGCCGCCTGGTCCAGCGCCGAGCGCCAGCCGGCCGTATCCAGTTCCTCGCGCAGGCCGGCCAGTTCGATCGGGTTGGAGCAATACGGGCAGGCCAGCGGGCAGCGGTGGGTCAGCTCTAGCAGGATCGACAGCGGCGGCGGCACCGGCGTGTTCATGCGCGCAGCAGCCGCTTGGCGTGCAACTGCTGCGCCAGCTCGCGCACGTCGCGTTCGACCTCGGCCGGGTCGGCCTCGAATTCTGCGGCCAGTTCCGTGGCGATCGTCGCCAGGCTGCGGACGCCGTCGCAGCGCGAGACGATGGCGTGGGCGATCTCGTCCAGTTCGATCACCCGCTCCGGTGCCAGCAGCACCCATTGGTCGCGGGCGCGGTCGTGCTGCAGGCGCACGCCGGCGGCGAGCCGCGGTTGGCTGCTCGCGTCCAGCGTGCTCATGCCGCTGCCTGCGCGGTGTCCGGCACGAACGCGTCCGGCCAGGCCACGCCCGGTTGCACGTAGGCGAAGTGCAGCGCATCCAGTTGCGACCACAGCACGCCGCACTTGAAGCGCAGCGCGTCCTGCACCAGGTGCTGCTTCTCCACGGTGTCGGCGTGGCGTTTGACGTAGTCGAGGGCGAAGTCCGAATCGCGCGGCGCCTCGTGCAGGCGATGCTCGAAATACGCCAGCGCCTCGCGCGAGACGAAATCGTAGTGCTGCAGCATGCCGGCGACGCGGTGGCCGATGATGCCGGGCGCGAACAATTCGGTCAGCGACGAGGCGATGGCCTCCAGCAGGCTCTTTTCGCGCACGAAGTGCAGGTAGGCCTGCACCGCGAAGCGGGTGCCGGGCAGCAGGCCGCGGCCGGACTGCACCAGGTCGCGGTCCAGCCCGAGCGCGTCGGTCAGGTGCAGCCAGCGGGCGATGCCGCCTTCGCCATCGGCGCTGCCGTCGTGGTCGACGATGCGCTGGCGCCAGATCCGGCGCAGTGCCGGGTCGTCCATCCGCGCCAGGATCGCCGCGTCCTTGAGCGGGATGCAGCGCTGGTACTCGTAGCGGTTCAGCGCCCAGGCCTGGACCTGGCCGCGGTTCAGGCGCCCGCTGTGCAGCAGGGCGTGGAAGGGGTGCTGGTCGTGGTACAGCCGCGCGCCGATCGCGCGCAGCGCGGCTTCCAGTTGATCGGGGCTCAGCAATGCGCTCACGGGCTTGGTCTCGCAGGTGATGCGGGAAGGCGGGTCACAGCGCGATCTCCATGCCGTCGTGGGCCACGTCCCAGCCGTGCGCGGCGACGGTGGCGCGCTCGGCGGAGCCGGCGTCGAGGATCGGGTTGGTGGTGTTGATGTGGATGAAGACCTTGCGTGCCACGCCCAGGTCGGCGAAGGCATGCAGGGTGCCGGCCTCGCCGTCGATGCTCATGTGGCCCATGCGCTGACCGGTCTTGGCGCTGATGCCGAGCTGCACCAGCTCGTCGTCGCGCCACAGGGTGCCGTCGAAGAACACCAGTTCGGCGCCGCGCAGGCGCTCGCGCAGGGCGTCGGTCAGCGCCGCGCAGCCGGGGATGTAGTGCAGGCGGTGCGTGCCGTCGTCGATGGTCAGACCCAGCGTCTCCTCGGCCGAGCCGGCCAGGTCGCCGCTGTGGCGGGATTCCATGAACAGCGGCACCTTGCCCGGCACCGCGAATGGTGTGACCTGCAGGCCGAGCAGCGACAGCGGTGTGTCCAGGGCGAACGGATGGCGGTGCACGTAAGCCGGGTGCAGCGCGTCGAACACCGGGTTCTGCGCCAGCAGGTCGAGCACGCGGCTACTCGCGTACAGGTCGAAGCGCTGGCTCTCGCGCATCGACAGCAGCCCGGCGATATGGTCGATCTCGCCGCTGGTCAGCAGCACCGCCTCGATCGGCGAATGGCGCTGGTCGCGCTGCGGCCATAGTGCGGGGGTGGCCAGCACCTGCTGGCGGAAATCGGGTGAGGCGTTGATCAGCAGCCAGCGCTGGCCATCGACGCTGACCGCGATGCTGGCCTGGGTACGGCGTTGGGCACCCGGGTGTTGCTGCCACGCGCGTTGGCTCGCGGGCGTGTGGCAGTTCCACTGCGGATGCCCTCCGCCTGCCGCCGATCCCAAAACGATGAGGTGCATCCGGTCTCCGTTTTCAGCGCCTGGCCGGTCGCGCTTCGGTCGCGGGAAGGGAGGAGTGCGCGGGTCAGAGCTCGCCGGAGGCGTAGCAGTTGATTTCCGCGCCGACGCAGATTTCGCGGATCACAGGCTTGTTCCACTTCTTCATGTGCGTTCCTCTTCGAGTCGGTCTAGGGACGACGGCAGCGGCGCATGCAGACAGCAGCGGGTCGCCGTCGCGTTCGAGCATAGGCGCGGGCATTGGGGCGGTTGTGAAATTCCGGTAAAAAGCGCCGCAAGTCGCAACCGGATCACAGTGACGCGGCGGTGCGTATCCGCGAAGCGCCTCCCGGCGCGTTACCGGCGCAATTGTGAGAACGCGCACAAGCGCGTTAGTGTAGGCGACACCGTTTCGTCGACTGCGTCCGTCCTTGAACCACACCGTCCACTCCGGCCTGGAGGCGTTGCTGCAGCGCCCGGCGGCCGCGACCCTGGCGCCCGCCCTGCGCGCGGCGCTACTGCAGGCCTGGCAGGCGCAGGCCGAGTCACCGCCGCGGCTGCCGTGGCCGGTGCTGGCCGACACCCTGGACGCGCTGGCGCTGCTGTCCGCCGACGAGGCGTCGCTGCTGGCGGCGCTGCTGTTCGATCTGCCGGACCTGCGCGCGCAGTTGCCGCAGCTGCCGATCGTCCCGCCGGCGCGGGCGCAGGCGGTAGCCGGCCTGCTGGAGGCGCAGGACGCCGCCGACCCGGTGTGGGCGCTGCACGCCGGGCGCGAGGCCGGGCGCAACAGCGAGGGCTTGCGCCGGCTGCTGCTGTCGATCGTGCAGGACCTGCGGGTGGTGCCGATCCTGCTGGCGCGGCAACTGGCGCAGATGCGCGTGGCCGACAAGGCGCCGGAGGCGCAACGCCGCGCGCTGGCGCAGCTGACCCGCGACATCCACGCGCCGCTGGCCAACCGCCTGGGTATCTGGCAACTGAAATGGGAGCTGGAGGACCTGGCGTTCCGGCACCTGGAGCCGGACACCTACCGGCGCATCGCCCGCGAGGTCGACGAGAGCCGGGTGGCGCGCGAGCGCTACATCGAGGCGGTCAAGAAGATCCTGTCCAAGGCGCTGGCCGAGCAGGGCCTGCGCGCGGAGATCAGCGGGCGGCCCAAGCACATCTACAGCATCTGGCGGAAGATGCAGAAGAAGCGCCTGGCCTTCGACCAGCTCTACGACCTGCGCGCGGTGCGGGTGATGGTCGACGACGTCGCCGCCTGCTATGCGGCGCTCGGTGTGGTGCACGCGCTGTGGGCGCCGGTGCCCAGCGAGTTCGACGACTACATCGCCCGGCCCAAGGCCAACGATTACCGCTCGCTGCACACCGCCGTGGTCGGCCCGGAAGGGCGCACGATCGAAGTGCAGATCCGTACCCACGACATGCACGCGCAGGCCGAGCTGGGCGTGGCCGCGCACTGGAAGTACAAGGAAGGCGGCAAGGGTGCGGAGAAGGCCTTCGACCGCAAGATCACCTGGATGCGCCAGCTGCTGGAGCAGTCGCAGGACGGCGAGCAGGGCGGGCTGGCCGGGGCGCTGGACGCCGAACTGGTCGAGGACCGGGTCTACGCCTTGACCCCGATGGGCGAGGTGATCGACCTGCCGCAGGGCGCCACGCCGCTGGATTTCGCCTACCACGTGCACACCATGGTCGGGCACCGCTGCCGCGGCGCCAAGGTCAACAACCGCATCGTGCCGCTGACCCACAAGCTGCGCAGCGGCGACCGCGTCGAGATCCTCACCGGCAAGGAGGCCGAGCCGCGCCGCGACTGGCTGCTGCCGGCCAACGGCTACCTGGCCAGCGGGCGTTCGCGCGACAAGGTGCGCGCCTGGTTCCACAAGCTGGACCGCGCGCGCAACGTGCAGGCCGGCAAGGAGTTGCTGGAGCGCGAGCTCAAGCGCCTGGGGCTGCAGCACGCCGACCTGTTGCCGGCGGCGAAGAAGTTCCATGCCGACGGCGTGGAGGAACTGTACATCCAGGTCGCGCTGGGCGACGTCGGCCCCAGCCAGGTCGGGCGCGCCCTGCACGAGGCCGAGCGCGCCGCGGCGCAGCCGGCCGCGCCGTCCATGCCACGGCCCACCGCCCGCCGCACCGGCCTGGGCAAGTCCAAGTTCACCGTGCAGGGCGTCGGCAATCTGCTGGTGCAACTGGCGCGCTGCTGCCAGCCGGTGGCCGGCGAGCCGATCGCCGGCTACCTGACCCGCACCCGCGGCGTCACCGTGCACCGCAGCGACTGCGCCGCGTTCGCGCGGCTGGCCGCCAGCCATCCGCAGCGGGTGCTGCCGGTGGAGTGGGGCCAGGCCGGCGGCGGTTACGAGGTCGACGTGCTGGTGCGCGCGGTGGACCGGCGCTGGCTGCTCAAGGACATCACCAACCTGATCGCCCAGGAAGAGGCGCACGTGCTGGAAATCAACAGCGAGAACGTGCGCGACAGCGGCCTGGCGCAACTGCGGCTGCGGCTGAAGGTCGGCGATTACGGGCAGCTGTCCACCTTGCTCGGCAAGCTCGACGCGCTGCCGGGTGTGCACGAGGCGCGGCGGCTGGGCTGAGGTGCGGCGGCATGCCGGCCGGGAGGCCTGCCAGCGGGTGGGCCACCCACCGTGCGCGCGGCCGGCGCGACGCACAGCTGTTCGTCATCGGGGCAACGCTAAGCTTGTGCGGTGAGCATGCCGCCGGATCAGGTCAGGGACGAACCCACGCGCAGACAGCGGCCGGTGCCGCTGTGGCGCGATCGGCGCGTCTGGCGCTGGGCGCTGGCGGTGCTGCTGGTGCTGGGAATGGCCGTGGTGGTGTTTCGCCGCCCGCTGGCCGACCTGATCTGGCCGGAGACGCGCATCCAGCAATTGCTCGACCAGGGCCACGCGGCGCTGCGCGCGGGCCGGCTCAGCGCCGCCGACGGCAGCGGTGCGCGTGAGCGCTTCGAGGCCGCGCTGGCGCTGGACAGCGACCGCATGCAGGCGCGCGTCGGGTTGGCCGCGACCGGGCGCGCGGCGTTGGGGCAGGCGCGCGCGGCGTTGGCCGCCGGCCGCTTTCCGCAGGCGCGTGAGGCGCTGGCGCTGGCGCGCGCGCTGCAGGTGCCGCGCGCCGATGCCGATCGCATCGAGGCGGCGTTGCGCGCGCGCGAGGCCGCGCACGCCGGCATCGATCAACTGCTGCAACGGGCGGCGCAGGCGCGCCACGATGGGCATCTGGACGACGGCCCGGACGCGGCCCTGCCGCTGTACCAGCGTGTCCTGGAGTACGCGCCGGAACGCACCGCGGCGCTGGAAGGCCGCGAGGATGCGCTGTCGGAACTGCTGCAGCACGCACGCAGCGACCTGGCGCGCGGCGACCTGGCCGCCGCCGCGGCGCTGGTGGAGCGCGCGCGTGGCTACGACCTCGGCCATGTCGACCTGCCCGAGACCCAGGCGGAACTGAACCGGGCGCTGGAACGCCTGCAGCGCGAGGCCGAGCAGGCCCTGCGCCGGCAGCGCCTGGACGCGGCGGCACACGCGTTTGCGCAGTGGCACGCGGCGGTACCGGACGCAGCCGGCGCCAGCGACGGCTTGGAGCGGGTGGCGGCAGCCTATGCGCTGCAGGCGAGCCGTGCCGCCGCCGATTTCCGTTTCGGCGAGGCCGAGCGCGCCTTGCGCAAGGGCCAGGCCCTGGCACCGGACAGTCGTGCGCTGGCCGATGCCAGGCAGGCGCTGCAGCGCGCCCGGCAGAGCCAGGCCACGCCGCCCTCGCGGATGTCGCCGGCCGAGCGCGAGCGCCGCCTGCAGCGCCTGCTGACCGATCTGCAGGCTGCCGAGGCGCGCGGTGCCTGGCTGACCCCGCCCGGCGCCAGCGCCTACGACACCTTGCTGGCGGCGCAGACCCTGGCGCCGCGCGATGCGCGCGTGCGCGCGGCCGAGCAGCGCGTGCTGGCCGCGCTGCGACGCTGTTTCGACGATGCCATGCGCGGCAACCGCGTGCTGGCGGCGAGCGCCTGCTACGACGCCTGGCGCGCGCTGGCGCCGGGCGGCAATGGCCTGGCCACCGCGCGGCGACGCCTGGCGCAGCGCTGGCTGGCGGTCGGCGACGAGCGCCTGAGCGGTGGCGATGCCGCCTTCGCGCGGCAGGCGTTGCAGCGCGCCCGCGCGATCGATCCGGCGACCCCGGAGCTGGCCGCCTTCGAGCGCCGCTTGCGCAGCCTCAGTCCGGGGCGCTAGCGCATACAGTGCGGGTTAGGCTTTTCTGCTGGCTGAGGCTGCAATGCGTCGGGGCTGAAGCCCCTCCCACAGGTGCACTCGGACAGCTCATGTGTCGTGAACTTTCTGCGGCGCGCGCGTTATCTGCTCAGCACAGCATGAGTCAACAGCGATGCTCGCAACACCATTGTGGGAGGGACTTCAGTCCCGACGCGATCGACGACGGTGCGCCATTACCGCTCAGGCCAGGAACGCCTCGCGCACCGTGGCGCGGGCGGCGTCCAGCGAGAAGTGGGTCTCGATGTTGCGCAGGCCGTTGTCGGCCAGCCGCTGCCACAGCGCCGGATCGGCATAGAGCTGCGCGATGGCGTCGGCGAACGCGGCGGGGTCGTCGGCGATCAGCACGTCCTCGCCGTCGCGCAGGTGCATGCCTTCCACCGCGCACGCGGTGGCCACCACCGGCTGGCCATGGGCCATGCTCAGGTTGACCTTGCCCTTGACGCCCGCGCCGAACCGCAGCGGCGCCACGGCGATGCGCATGCCGTCCATGTAGGCCGCGATGTCCGGCACGTGCCCGAGCAACTCGACGCCGGCCGTCGCCTCGCCGAGGCGGCGGATGTCCTCCGGCATGTCCGCACCGATGCAGTGGAAGCGCACCTCCGGCAGGCGCAGGCGCACCGCCGGGAACACCTCCTGCAGGAACCAGCGCACCGCGTCCACGTTGGGCGCATGGCGGAAGCCGCCGACGAACACCAGGTCGCGGCGCTGCGCCCATGGCAGGCCAGGGCCGGCGACCTCGTGCAGGTTCGAGATCAGCGCCGTGCGCACCTGTGGCGCCTCGCGCTGCAACTGTTCGCGTTCGACCGCGCTGACCAGCACGGTCACGTCGACCTGCGCCATCACCTCCAGCTCGCGCGCGCGGGTGCGCTCGGCCTCGCGCAGCAGGCGTGCGTCACCGGCCAGTTCGGCGCCGCGGCGCTCGCGCAGGTAGTGCAGGTCCACGGTGTCGAACAAGCGCCGCGCCTGCGGCGCGAACCGGCGCAGCAGCGGCAGGCAGGCATGGGCGACGTGGTGGCGCACCAGCAGCACGCTGTGGAACCGCGCGCCGTGCTGCTGCAGGAACCAGGTGAGGTTCTTCAGGTAGGGCGCGTACCACACCTCCACGCCGAGCCGCTGCAGGACCTCGCTGTGGCGGCTGGCATAGCTGCGCTCGCTGGGCACGAACACCACGTGCGCGCCTTCCTCCAGCAGCAGGCGGATCAGGTTGAGCTGGCGCAGCGAGGCGGAGTCGCGGTCCGGCTGCGGCAGTGCTTCGTCCAGGATCAGCACCTGGCGCTGCTGGCGGTGCAGCAGCGCCGGTGTCGGCACCTCGCCGGGTGCCAGGTGCCGTGGCAACACCTCGGCCCACTTGGCGGCGAAGACCGCACGGTTGCGCACCTGGTAGGCCTTGATGCCGCTGCCGGTATCGGTGCCGTTGCTGGTGCCTTCGTCGTGCACCACGCGGCTGGCCGGCTGCACCAGCGTGCGCAAGCCGGCCGCACGTACCGCAAAGGCCAGGTCGGTATCTTCGTAGTAGGCCGGCATGTAGCGGGTGTCGAAGCCGCCCAGCGCCAGGAAGCGTGCGCGCTCGATCGCCAGCGCCGCGCCGCTGCCGTAATCGACGTCGCGCAGGTAGGCGTAGCGCGGATCGTCGGGCGACTCGAAGCGGCCGTAGCTCCAGGCGCTGCCATCGGCGAAGACCACGCCGCCGGCATCCTGCAGGCGGCCGTCGGGATACAGCAGTTGCGCGCTGACCAGACCGGCCTGCGGCAACTGCGCGAAGGTGTCCAGCAGCGCGTCCAGCCAGCCCGGCTGCGGCACGGTGTCGTTGTTGAGGAACACCAGGTAGCGGCCCTGCGCGCGCGCGGCGCCGTCGTTGCAGGTGGCGATGAAGCCGCCGTTGTGCTCGCGCACGTGGTAGTGCAGGCCGACCACCTGCGGCAGCCACTGCGCGGTGGCGTCGCTGCTGCCGTCGTCGATCACCAGGATCTCGCATGGTGCGGCCGGCGGATGCGCGGCCAGCGCGCGCAGGCAGGCGAGGGTATGGTCGACGTGGTTGTAGACCGGGATCACGATGCTGACCAGCGGTGCAGGGCTGTTCGGCACCGCGAACGGCGCGAACGGTGCAGGTTCCACCGCGAACAGCGCGCGCTGCGGCGGCGGCAGCGGTTGCGCATGCACGCGCAGGCGCTCCCAGGTGCTGCGCCAGCCGCGCGTGCGCAGGCTGGTCAGGCCGCGCCGGACCAGGCCGGCCAGGCGGTTCAGGGCGTAGCGCGCATTCGCCCACGACATCGACATCCGGTACCACTCCAACTTAAACGAAGAGGCCGTCGCGCCGCGCTGCCCGCTGGGCTGCGCTAGACTCGGCGGAATTTACATTCTCGCATTCCCGTGCCCCGACGCTACGACGATCACGACACCGACGATCAGGACGACGCCCTGGACAGCCCCGCCACGGTATGGCGCCGCCGTCTGCTCACCTGGGGCCTGGCCGCCGCCGCACTCGGCCTGGGCTTCCTGATTCCGTACACGGTCTATCTGAACAAGCAGGTCACCCAGCGGTTCGGCGAACTGCGCTGGCAGATTCCCACCCGTGTGTACGCGCGGCCGCTGATGCTGGCGCCGGACACGGCGATGGACCCGCAGACGCTGAAGACCGAACTGGATGCGGCCAGCTACCGCGCCGACGCCGGCGCCGAGCGTCCCGGCAGCTACCAGCAGGACGGCAGCCGCTTCACCATCGCCAGCCGCGGCTACGTCGACGTCGACGGGCGGGTCGCGCCGCGTCGCATCGAGGTCGCGCTGGCCGGCGGCCGCGTGGTGGCGCTGCGCGATGCGCAGACCCGCAAGTCGCTCAAGGCCGCGCGGCTGGATCCGGCGCGCATCGCCACGCTGTACGGGCAGAAGCAGGAAGAGCGGCGCCTGGTGCGCGTGGACGAGGTGCCGGAACTGCTGGTCACCGGCCTGCAGGCGGTCGAGGACCGCGACTTCAATTCGCACCACGGCATCGACCTCAGCGGCATGGTCCGCGCGGCCTGGGTGATGGTGCGCTCCGGCGGCAAGAGCCGGCAGGGCGCCAGCACCCTGACCCAGCAGCTGGCGCGCAGCGGCCTGCTCGGCATCGGCAAGGAACAGACCGTCACCCGCAAGTTCAACGAGATCCTGTACGCGCTGATCATGGAGGCGCGCTACGACAAGCGCACCATCCTGGAGGCGTATCTCAACCAGGTGTACCTGGGCCAGCGCGGCAGCCAGGCGGTACATGGCGTGGCCTCGGGCGCGGAGTTCTGGTTCGGCCGCGAACTCGATGCGCTGGCGCCGGAGCAGGTGGCGCTGCTGATCGGCCTGGTCAAGGGGCCGTCCTACTACGACCCGCGGCGCTATCCCGAGCGCGCGCTGGACCGGCGCAACTTCGTGCTCGGCAAGCTGCGCGAGAGCGAACTGATCGACGAGCCGACCTATCGCAAGGCGCTGGCTGCGCCGCTGGGCGTACCGGCCAATCCCGGCCTGGTCGCCGCCAACCGCTTCCCGGCCTATGTCGACCTGGTGCGGCGCCAGCTGGCGCGCGATTACCCCGAAAGTGCGCTGCAGGGCGCCGGCCTGAGCGTGCTCACCGGCATGTCGCCGTCGGCGCAGGCCTATGCCGAGGGCGCGGTGACGCGCACCATCACCGCGCTGGAGACCAACAAGAAGCGCCCGCCGCTGCAGGCCGGCCTGGTGCTCACCGACACCCACAACGGCGAGGTGCTGGCGGTGGTCGGCAGCCGCGACGTGGCCCAGCCCGGTTTCAACCGCGCGATCGAGGCGCAGCGCCAGGTCGGGTCGCTGCTCAAACCGTTCGTGTACCTGTTGGCGCTGGCGCAGCCGGACCGCTACTCGCTGGCCAGTTGGATCGACGACACCCCGGTCACCGTGCAACTGGGCCGCGGCCGCACCTGGAGCCCGGGCAATTCCGATGGCCGCAGCCACGGCACGGTGCGCGTGGTCGATGCGCTGGCGCACTCCTACAACCAGGCCACGGTGCGCATCGGCATGCAGGTCGGGCCGGAGCGCGTGGCGCAACTGGTGAAGGTGCTGGCCGGCATCGAGGCCGAGGTCAATCCCTCGCTGATCCTCGGCGCGACCGACCAGAGCCCGTACGCGATGGCGCAGCTGTACCAGTTCCTGGCCTCCGGTGGCGAAATCCAGCCGCTGCATGCGGTGCGCGGCGTGCTCGATCCGCAGGGCAAGCTGCTCAAGCGCTACGACAAGACCCCGGCGCCGGCGCAGGAAGGCGACTCCATCGCCGCCAACCTGGTCGGCATGGCGCTGCAGCAGGTGGTCAGCAACGGCACCGCGCGGCAACTGCTCAGCGATGGGCTGGGCAAGCTGTCGCCGGCCGGCAAGACCGGCACCAGCAACGATGGCGTGGACAGCTGGTACGCTGGCTACACCGGCGACCACCTGGCGGTGATCTGGATCGGCAACGACCAGAACAAGCAGACCGGCCTGTATGGCGCCACCGGTGCGATGCGGGTGTGGTCGGGCATCTTCTCGCGGCTGCCGAGCGCGCCGCTGCAGGTGCAGGGCAAGGGCATCGACTGGCAGTGGATGGACCCGGTGGGGTACAACAGCACCGACCCGAGCTGCCCCGGCGCGCGCCAGTTCCCGTTCGTGGTCGGCTTCGTGCCGGCGTATGCCGCGTGCACGCCGCCGCAGGCGCTGCCGGAAGACGCCGCGCCCGCCGAGGGCGAACACCAGGGTGGCGGCTGGCGCAGCTGGTTCGGCCTGGACAAGAAGAAAGACCCGCCTGCCGACGCGGCCGCGCCGCCGCCGGCGCATTGATTCCCGGATCCCGGATACCGCTCATGACCCCACGTCTTCCCGCCATCGCCGCCCTCAGCCTGCTGCTCGCCTCCTGCGTCAGCGCACCGCCGCCGCCGCCGCCGGCCGCGCCGGTGGACACCACCACGCCGGCGCAGCGCATCGCCGCGATCGACGCCAGCGGCGGTGCCGACGACACCGAACTGAGCGTGCAGCCGCTGCGCGATCCGGAAGTGGAGGATCTGCGCGAGAGCGCCAAGCGCAAGCGCAGCGCCGGCGACCTGGCCGGTGCCGCCGCCGCGCTGGACCAGGCGCTGAAGCTGGTGCCGGACGACCCGGCGCTGCTGCAGGACCGCGCCGAAGTGGCGCTGCTGCAGAAGGACGACGCGCAGGCCGAAGCCTTCGCCAAGCGCGCCATCGACCTGGGCTCGCAGACCGGCCCGCTGTGCCGCCGCCACTGGGCGACCATCGAACAGGCGCGCCTGGCCCGCGGGCAGAAGGAAAACGCCGCCTCGGCGCACGCCCAGATCGCCGGGTGCACGGTGCCGGGGATCAAGAGGTACTGAGGGCCGGGAATGGGGAGTCGGGAATGGGGAATGGGTAGAACTGAGTTTCTGGCGGCTCGTCCCCCTGGCGGCGTTCGGTCTTCCCGCTCTGCCGGCGGCAGTCACAGTGAGCGGGTAGCGCTGCTGCTCTAACCATTCCCTATTCCCGACTCTCCATTCCCATGTCGTTAGCTCACGCAAGCACCGAAGCCCTCAGCGAAGGCGGGGCGCTTGCGCGTCAGCTCGATGCGTTCGTGCCGCGGCCGGCGCAGTTGCGGTTGACCGCGGCGATCGCCGAGGCGTTCGAGCAGCGCGACGTGCTGCTGGCCGAGGCCGGCACCGGGACCGGCAAGACCTATGCGTATCTGGTGCCGGCGCTGTTGTCGGGGCTGAAGACCATCGTCTCCACCGGCACCCGCGCGCTGCAGGATCAGCTCTACCACCGCGATCTGCCGCGGGTGCGCGCGGCGCTGGGCGTGGGCCTGAGCAGCGCGCTGCTGAAGGGGCGCGCCAACTATCTGTGCAAGTACCGCCTGCAGCAGGCGCGCGGCGAGCCGCGCTTCACCGCGCGCGAGCAGGTCGCGCAGTTCCAGCGCATCGTCGCCTGGAGCGGACGCACCCGCTTCGGCGACATCGCCGAGCTGGACGCGCTGGCCGACGATTCGCCGCTGCTGCCGCTGGTCACCTCCACCGTGGACAACTGCCTGGGCACCGAGTGCCCGTTCTGGGGCGAATGCTTCGTGGTGCAGGCGCGGCAACGCGCGCAGGCGGCCGACCTGGTGGTGGTCAACCACCACCTGCTGCTGGCCGATCTGGCGCTGAAGCAGGAGGGCTTCGGTGAAATCCTGCCCGGGGCGCAGGCCTTCGTGATCGACGAGGCGCACCAGTTGCCGGAGCTGGCGGCGAACTTCTTCGGCGAAGGTTTCGGCATGCGCCCGCTGCAGGAACTGGCGCGCGACTGCGTGGCCGAGAGTCGCAATGTCGCCGGCGCGCTGGCCAGCCTGCAGGCGCCGGCGCAGGCGCTGGAACAGACCCTGCGCGAATTGCGCGCGGCGATGGAAGGGCTGCCGGCGCGTGGCACGCAATGGCGGCTGCTGGCCAAGCCGCAGGTACGCGACGGCTTCGATGCGCTGCTGGCCGATCTGGCGCGGCTGCAGGAGCCGCTGGCGGCCCTGCGCGAGGCCTCGCCCGGCTTCGACGCCTGTGCGGCGCGCGCGCGCGAGCTGCGCACGCGGCTGGGCCGCTGGCTCGGCGAGGATGCGCCGATTCCGGATTTCGAGGCCGAGCCGGAAGCGGACGCGCCGTCCAAGGACGTGCTCTGGTACGAACTGACCCCGCGCGGCTTCCGCTGCCAGCGCACGCCGCTGGACGTGTCCGGGCCGCTGCGCGCGCACCGCGAGGCCTCGCACGCGGCCTGGGTGTTCACCTCGGCGACGCTGGCGGTGAAGGGCGAGTTCGAGCACATCGCCACCCGCCTGGGCCTGCGCGATCCGATGACCTTGCTGCAGCCCAGCCCGTTCGACTGGGCGCGGCAGGCGCTGTGCTACCTGCCGGCGCTGCCCGATCCCGCCGCGCGCGGCTTCGGCACCGCATTGATCGCCGCGTTGCAGCCGGTGCTGGAGGCCTCGCAGGGCCGCGCCTTCCTGCTGTTCGCCTCGCACCGCGCGCTGCGCGAGGCGGCCGAGGCGCTGCGCGACGGGCCCTGGCCGCTGTTCGTGCAGGGCGAGGCGCCGCGCGCGACCTTGCTCGAGCGCTTCCGCGCCTCCGGCAACGGCGTGCTGCTCGGCTCGGCCAGTTTCCGCGAGGGCGTGGACGTGGTCGGCGATGCGCTGAGCGTGGTGGTGATCGACAAGCTGCCGTTCGCCGCGCCCGACGATCCGGTGTTCGAAGCACGCCTGGAGGCGATCCGCCGCGACGGCGGCAACCCGTTCCGCGAGGAGCAGTTGCCGCAGGCGGTGATCGCGCTCAAGCAGGGCGTGGGCCGGCTGATCCGCAGCGAGCGCGACCGCGGCGTGCTGGTGCTGTGCGACCCGCGCCTGCTGAGCAAGTCCTATGGCCGCACCTTCCTGGAGTCGCTGCCGCCGTTCGCCCGCACCCGCGACGTGGAGGACGTGCGCCAGTTCTTCGCCGCCGAGTCCCCGGCGCTGGGCGATAATCCCGAGGCCGCGACGCCACCGGCCACGTCAAACTAGCCGACGCGCCGCCTTTGCTTTTCCGATTCCCCAATCCCCATTCCCGATTCCCAGCCTCCAATGAATCTGCTCGCCTTCGAAACCTCCACCGAAGCCTGCTCCGTCGCCGTGCTGGTCGGCGACCGCGTGCTGGAGCGCTTCGACCTGGCGCCGCGGCGGCACGCCGAACTGGCGCTGCCCTGGGCCGAGCAGTTGCTGGCCGAGGCCGGCATCGGCCGCCGTCAGCTCGATGCAGTGGCCTTCGGCCGCGGTCCCGGCGCGTTCACCGGCGTGCGTCTGGCGATCGCGGTCGCGCAGGGCATCGCCCTGGCCCTGGACCTGCCGGTGCTGCCGGTGTCCACGCTGCAGGTGCTGGCGCTGCGCGCGCCGGCCGACGCGCCGCAGGTGCTGGCGGCGATCGATGCGCGCATGGGCGAGGTCTACACCGCGGCCTACGCGCGGCAGGCCGATGGCGGCCTGCAGGCGCTGACCCCGGAGCAGGTGCTGAGTCCGGAGGCCTTCGTGTTGCCGGAGCAGGATGCGGCCTGGGCCGCGGTCGGCACCGGGTTGGCGGCGGTCGATGGCACCTTGCAGCGCCGCTTCGGCGCGCACTGGCGCAGCGCCGATGCGCAGGCGCTGCCGCATGCCGCCGACGTGCTGACCCTGGCCGCGGCTGCGTACGCGCGCGGCGAAGGGATCGCGCCGGAGCGCGCCGAACCGGCCTACCTGCGCGACAACGTCGCCCTGACCCTGGCCGAGCAGCAGGCGCAGCGGGCCGCACGATGAGCGGTGGTGTGACGCCCGGCGACCGCTTCCGCGGTTGCCTGCTCGGGTTGGCGGTGGGCGACGCGCTCGGAACCACCCTGGAATTCAAGGCGCCCGGCAGCTTCGCGCCGATCGACGACATGGTCGGCGGCGGCCCGTTCGAGCTGCAGCCGGGGCAGTGGACCGACGACACCTCAATGGCGCTGTGCCTGGCGCACAGCCTGCTGTACCGGCAGGGCTTCGACGCCGCCGACCAGATGAACCGCTACTGCAACTGGTACCGGCACGGTTACCTGAGCAGCACTGGCACGTGCTTCGACATCGGCAACACCGTGCGCGCGGCGTTGGAGCGCTACCTGCAGGGCGGGCCGGCGTTCAGCGGCAGCGACGATCCGCGCGCGGCCGGCAACGGCGCGCTGATGCGACTGGCGCCGGTGGCGATGTTCTATGCGCAGCGCCCCGACGAACTGGCCGAGCGCGCCGCCGACAGTTCGCGCACCACGCATGCCGCGGCCGAGGTGCTGGATGCCAGCCGGCTGTTCGCCTTCCAGTTGCGTGCCGCCTTGCTGGGCGAGGACCGTGCGCAGGTGCTGCAGCCGACGGGCACGCCGCCGATGCAGACCCCGGCGCTGCGCGCGCTGGCCACCCGCGACCACGCCGCGGTGCCGGCAGCGCAGATCCGCGGCACCGGCTACGTGGTCGATGCGCTGTCTGCGGCGCTGTGGTGTTTCGCCACCACCGAGTGCTTCGCCGACGCGGTGTTGCGCGCGGCCAATCTCGGCGACGATGCGGATACGACTGCGGCAATCTGCGGCCAGCTGGCTGGCGCGTTCTACGGGCTGCACGGCATTCCCGCGGCATGGCGCGCGCGGGTCCAGGATGCGACGGAGATCGTGGCGCTGGCCGATCGGCTGCACGCCGCCAGTGTCGCCGGTTGAAGGCCGACGCGGACGCCGGCCTTGCGTGGCCGGCGTCCTTGGCGTCGCTGTGCAGCGGATCAGTAGTCGTAGCTGACGCTCAAGCGCAGCGAACGCGGCGCCTGGCGCAGCAGGGCCGCACCATACACCGGGTCCGCGTTACCCGGGTCCGACTCCGAGTACGGGTACTTCCACAGCGTGGCCTGGCCGTTGAAGACGTTGAACACGTCCAGGGTGAAGGCCAGCTTGCGGTCGGCATAGGCCGGCCGCCACGACACGCCGAGATCCAGTTGCTGCAGCCACGGCAGGCGGCCCTGGCTGCCGGGAGGCGCCGGCTGGCCCTGGTAGTAGTGATAGGCGATGCCGTAGCCGGAGGGGTCGCTGTGGTCGGGGCCGTAGGAGCCCAGCGCACTGAACGGCGAACCGGAGATCAACTTGAGGTTCGCCGACACCAGCCATGCGGGGTTGAGCTGGTAGTAGCCGTAGAACTTGAACTGATGGGTGTGGTCGTTGCTCTGCGGGCCGTTGGTGTGCTCCATCAACTGCGCGAAGTCCCAGGCCTGGGTGGTGGACACCGCGGTCTGGCCGATGCCCGACAGCAACTGGCCCTCGGTGGTGCCGTAGCTGCGCGACCAGGTGTAGTCGAGGCGGCCGTACCAGCGCTGGTCGAACGGATGCTCCAGCGACAGGTTGAGCCCGTAGTAGTTGCGCTTGAATTCCGGGAAGCCGAACTGCGCGTTGCTCAGCGGCACCTTGACGTAGTTGCCCGAGGTATCGACCAGGGTGAAGGTGTTGGCCCGGCCCGGGTTGATCAGCCAGCAGCTGACCGGATTGCTGGCCAGGGTCACCGTGTGCCCTTGCGCCGCGGCGGCGGCGAACACGGTATCGCTGTCGCAGTAGTCGTCCACGCCGCTGCGCAGGACGCGGTAGGTGCCCTTGGCGCCGTAGACCCAGCTGTCGCCCCAGGCCTTGGTGAAGCCGAGGATGAACTCGTCCTGGAACGAGGGCTTGATGCCCTGCGTGGCGACGGTCTTGGGGTCGGGCAGGATGCCGTAGTTGTTGTTGGACGAGACCGCACCGGAGATCTGGGTCAGGCCGGTCGGGTAGCCGTTGGCGTCGATGCCGCCATAGGTGTAGTAGGTCGAAGTGGCCAGGGTGGCGCCGGCGGCGTTGAACGCCGGGTTCAGCGGTAGCGCCAGGTAGTAGCGGCCGGCGTTGCCGTACACCTTGAAGCGCGCATCGCCGTCGACGTCCCAGCTGAAGCCCAGCCGCGGCGCCCATTGCCCGCTGGTCTGCTTGATGTACGGCGCGCCGTCGCGGTTGTAGTTGGTGAACTGGTCCAGGCGCAGGCCGAGGTTGAGCAGCAGCCGGTCGTTGACCTGCCAGTTGTCCTCCACGTACTGCGCGCGCTGCGCCGAGCGCACCGAGGCCAGCGCGCTGTAGATGTACTTGCGCACGTAGTAGCCGTCCTGGCCGTTGGGGTAGCCGCCGGTGGCGGGTACGCCGAGGCCGGTGTTGATCGGCACGTTGGGGTTGGCCTGGCCGTAGATCCAGTAGTAGCCGTCGCCCGAAGCCACCGAGCCGCGGTTGAGCGCGCGTGCGTTCTGGTTGTCGATGCCGATGGTGATGCTGTGCGCGCCGATGGCGTAGTTCAGGTCCAGGCGCAGGTTGTCGGTGCGATTGCCGCGCGCCGGATCGACCAGCAACGCGGTGGTCTGCGCATTGGTGATCGGGGTGCCGCCGGTGTAGGCCGGGTTCTGGAAGCCGGGGCTGGAGAGATAGGTCAGCGTGCCGTTGTAGTTGGGGTTGCGGCTGTAGTCGTCGGCACGCTGCTGGCCGTAGAGGGCGCTGAAGGTCAGGCGGTCGGTGAGGTAGCCGGTGTACTTGGCGCTCCACAGGTCGCCGCCGGTCTTGGTGGTGTCGGCGTTGCCGCGCAGGGCGCCGATGTCGCGGCCGCTGTACTGGTAGTACTTGCCGCGGGTGACATAGCGGCTGGAGGCGCCGGTGATTTCCAGCAGCTGGCTGTCGCTGATGTTCCAGTCGAGCTTGGCGTACCAGCTCGGCCGGCGGTACTGGTAGTCGTAGTAGTACGGCCCCGGGGTGGTCTCGCGTGCGCCGTAGAAGCGATCGCCGTCCTGGCGTTGCAGTTCGTAGGCGCCGAAGAAGAACAGCCGGTCCTGGATCAGCGGGCCGCCGGCGTAGACGCTCTGGGTGCTGAGGGTGGAGCCGCTCTTGCTGTCCGGGCGGTACAGCGCGCCGTTGCCGGGCGCGTACACGTCCTTCTTTGCGGAGCGCAGGCCGTCCGGTTCCCAGGTCGCCTGGCCGCCGAAATGCCATTCGTTGCTGCCGCGCTTGCCGACAGCGTTGATCACGCCGCCGTCGGAGCGGCCGTACTTGGCGCTGTAGCCGCCGGTGTAGACCTCCAACTGGTCGATGCTGCCATAGGGCAGGGTCAGTCCGCCGAGGCCGCGCAGCGGGTCGGTGGTGTTGAAGCCATTGATGTAATAGGCGTTCTCCGCGGCCGAAGAGCCGCCGAAGCTGAGCAGCTGCGCGCCGGTCGGGCCGATGTAGGTGCCGCTGCCGCTGTTGCCGGCCACGCCGGGCGCCAGTTGCGCGATGGCCTCGGCCGAGCGGCCCAGCGGCAGGCGCTGCAGCTGTTCGGCATTGATCACGGTACGCGAATCCACGCTGCTCACGTCGATCGCGGCGGCGGCGCGGTCGGCGCTGACCTGGACGCCGGCCAGGCTGGTGGTGGCGGGGCTGAAGGAGACGTCGGTGACGGCACCGACGGTGAGGCCGG
>NZ_NMPP01000107.1:0-12134 GCF_009192885.1 Xanthomonas sp. LMG 12462
GCCCGGCCGGGCGTGGCGTCCTACAGCATCGACACGGTGCGCGAGTTGCGCGCCGAGCTCGGCGCCGACGCGCCGCTGGCGTTGCTGATCGGCAGCGACAGCTTCGTCGGCTTCAACGGCTGGCGCGAGTGGCGGGCGCTGCTCGAGGCCGCGCACCTGATCGTCGCCGACCGCGCCGGCAGCGGCTGGGAGCGGGCGGTGCCGGCGGAACTGGCGCAGGCGGCGGCCGGACGCTGGGCCGACACGCCGCAGGCGCTGGCCCGTGCGCCGGGCGGCCGCCTGTGGTGCCTGCGGCAACCGCTGCGCAGCGAATCGGCCAGCCTGGTGCGCGCGCGCATCGCCGCCGGCGAGGACTGGGCGGCCTTGCTGCCGGCACCAGTGGCGGCCTATATCCGCGACCATGCGCTGTATGCGTCCGGTGCCGCCGCCGCTGGCTGAATACGCGCCCTGCCGGGGTCGCCTATAATTCGCCCCATTCCATCGAGTTCGCCGCTTTGTCCAGTCAAGCCCACGTCATCAAGACCCAAGTCCCCAATCCGCCGCCGCCGCTGCCGGTCCTGCTCGCCCACGTCCGCGAGGCAGTCGAGGAACTCAAGGCCAAGGACGTGGCGGAAATCGACGTGCGCGGCAAGTCCAGCGTCACCGACTATCTGGTCATCGTCTCCGGCACATCCACCCGCCACGTCAAGTCGATCGCCGACGAAGTCATCAAGTACGCCAAGCGCCTGGATGTCATGCCGCTGGGCGTGGAAGGCGAGCGCGAGGCCGAGTGGGTGCTGGTCGATCTCGGCGACGTGGTGGTGCACGTGATGCTGCCGCGGGTGCGCGAGTTCTATGCGCTGGAGCGGCTGTGGACGGTCGGCGACCAGCCGCCGGGCGACGACGACGACTCGGCACGCGATGCCTAAGCGGCGCAATCCCGCGCGCAGCGTCGGCAGCGAGGCGTTGCCGGTCAGCAAGCGTGTCGGCGCGACCGAATCGACACCCGCGACGCCGGCGCGCAAGCGCTTCGACTCCCTGGTCAAGCGTCTGGAGCGCGCCCGTGCACAGTTGCATGCGTGGCAGGACGCGCTGCCGCGCTGGGAGCAGCGTTTCCACGAGCAGGTCGATCCCTTGCTGCATGAGCGCGATGCGGCGCAGGTACAGTTGTTGCGGGAACTGGACGCAGCGCATGCCACCTTCAAGTTGAGCAAGCGCGATCGCGCCGATCTGTCCGAGCTCATTTGCGAGTTGGCTGCGCTGTTGATCCGGGACGGCGACAACGATGGCCTGAAGGACATCTACGACCGGCATAGCCCCCTCGGATTCGACCAGGATCTGGCCGAATCCGAGGCATTGCTGACGTCGGTCATCGGTGAGGAATTCGGCCTGACCGAAGAGGAAATGGCGCATATCCACTCCCCCGAAGCGCTGTATGCGCAGATCCAGGAGCGGCTGCACGCACAGCAGGCGCATGCGGCCGGGCGCGCCCAGCAGCGCGACAAGCGCCGCCGTGCCGGTGCAGGCAAGGCCGCGCAGGTCGCCGCCGATCCGCAACAGACGCGTCGCGCGCTGTACCGCAACCTGGTCGCCGCATTGCATCCGGACCGCGAGCCCGATCCGCAGCAGCGCGAGCGCAAGACCGCCTTGATGCAGCGGCTCAACCAGGCGTATCAAAACGACGACCTGCTGGCACTGCTGGAACTGCAACTGGAAATCGGCCAGTTGGATCAGGCCGGCATCGCGGCGATGGCCGAGGAGCGCATCCGTGACTACAACGACCTGTTCGCCGCGCAACTGCGGCAGGTCGAGCAGACATTGGCCGGACTGGTCGATGACTTCATGGGGCGTTACGGTCTTCAAGACGGGCGCGCGCCGCAGCCGCAGCGCCTGGATCCGCTGTTGGCGCAGATCAAGCGGCAGGTGCAGGAGGAGATCCGCTCCTGTGCCGACGATCGCGCTGCGGCGCGGCAGGCCGACACGCTGAAGCAATGGTTGAAGCGGGAGCGTGCCCGGCTGGCCGAGCAGGAACTGGACGACGCGATGTACGACGCCCTGCTGCTGGGCGAGCGTTGGTGATGCGCGCCTGCCGCGCGCAGCGATGAAGGCGCGCCTCATCGCCACTGGCGAGCGTGCCCCGGCCTGGGTGGCGCAGGGCTTCGCCGAGTACCGCAAGCGGCTCTCGCACTGGTTGCCGCTGGATCTGGTCGAGATCGAGCCTGGACTGCGCGGCAAGGGCCGCGATGCGCAGCGCGCGATCGAGGACGAAGGCCGCCGGGTCCTGGCGGCGCTGCCGAAGAATGCGCTGGTAGTGGCGCTGGACGTGCCCGGCAAGCAACACAGTTCCGAGCAACTGGCGCAGCGCATGGAGCACTGGCGCGGACAGGGGCGCGATCTGGCGTTCCTGATCGGCGGTCCCGAAGGCCATTCGCCGGAGGTGCTGGCGGTCGCCAGCGAATCCTGGTCGCTGGGGCCGCTGACGCTGCCGCACATGCTGGTGCGGCTGGTGGTGGCCGAGCAGCTCTACCGCGCCGCGGCGATGTTGGCCAATCATCCTTACCATCGCGCCTGATCGCCTGATCGCCTGATCCCGGATCCCGGATCCCGGATCGCGGATCGCGGATCGCGGATCGCGGATGGCGTGCGCGTGGCGGCAATGCGTGCGTGATGCCGATGCTGGCGCACCGCTCAGGCAACAAAAAAAGCCCGGGCTTTCACCCGGGCTTTTCGTTACGGCCTTGCGACGTTCGCGATCAGTTGAACGTGTACTTCGCACCCACCGTGAAGTAGCGGCCGATCGCACCGCTGAAGTGCAGCGGGTTGTAGTTGACCGCACCGTAGGTGGTCGGATCCAGCGGGGCGATCCGGTCGAACACGTTCTGCACCGACGCGTTCAGTTCGAACGCCTCGGTGATGTTCCAGCGGCCCGACAGATCGAAGGTGGTGAACGAGGCGATCTTCTTGACCGGCGTACCGTCGGCGTAGAACGCCTGGTAGTCGCCGCCGCGGCGATCCTTGTTCTCGATGCTGTCGATGTAGTTGACCACGCCGCTCACGCTCCAGCTGCCCTGCTTCCAGGTGGTGCCGAAGTTGATGCGGTCCTGCGGCGTGCCGATGCAGTTGGTCACGTCGCAGTTGCCGTGCGTGCCCACGTAGTCGACGGTGGTGTCGCCTTCGGTGCGCTCGAACTTGAGCAGGTGGCTCCACTGCGCATCCAGTTCCAACTGGCCCGGACCGATCTCGAAGGTCTGGCGGATGTCGGTGTCGATGCCGCGCACGCGCGAGGAGTTCGCGTTCACGTAGCCGGTGTTGACCGCCAGGATGGTGCCGCTGTTGGCGACGCCGCCGATGTTGTTGCTGTCGCGCAAGACGTTGCCGGCGGCGATTGCGTCGGCGGTGCTGCCCTGGGCGATCTCGTTGGTGCGCTTGATCTCCCAGCCGTCCACGGTCAGCGAGGTCGTCGAGGTCGGCTGCAGCACGAAGCCCACCGAATAGCTCTTGGATTCCTCGGGCTTCAGCGCCGGGTTCGGCCGGGTGATGATCGCCACCGAGCGCGCGGTGCACTCGTTGGCCGGATCGATCGCGCAGCGCACCGGATCGCGGGCGTTGGAGAACGCGGCCAGGCCGCCGTCGCCGTTCTCGGCCGGGTTCGGCGCACGGAAGCCCTCGGCGTAGCTGGCGCGCAGCGCGATCCAGTTGGCCGGGGTCCACTTCACGCCCAGCTTCGGCGTGGCCTTGCCGTCGCCGCCGTCGTACTTGTCGTAGCGCAGCGCCGCCGACAGTTCCAGTTGCTCCAGCACCGGTGCCGACAACTCGACGTGCGCGGCGTAGACGTTCTGGGTGCCGTCGTAGGCCGAGTAGCCCAGGCCGATGATGTCGCCGATATCGGTGTAGGTCTGCGGGGTCAGGCTATTGCTGGTCTTGCGCCATTCCGCGCCCAGCGCCAGGCCCAGCGGCCCGCCCTTGAGGTCCATCAGGCTGCGCGAGACGGTGAAGTCGAACATGTCCAGTTCGGACTTGGCACGTGCGCTGATGGTCGGCGAGATGTAGTCGTACAGCGCCTGCGAGTTGAGGTTGGCGTTGTCGCCGATCCGCCAGGTGCCGGCCGGGCAGGCCGGGTTGCCGAGCACGCAGCGCACGGCGCTGTAGCGCAGGAAGCCGGTGCGCTTGTTGACCAGGTTGGTACCCGAGTGCAGGTAGCCGGTGTCGTAGCTCCAGTCGCCCCAGTTGCCCTTGACGCCGACCAGGAAGCGGTTGAACTCGTTGGTGTTGTCGGTGACGCGCGGGCCCACGTCCCAGGCGCTGTAGCGCAGGCGCGCGGCGTAGGGCAGGGGATTGTCGGGATGGCCGGCGTAGAGCACGGTGGCGCCGGCGCCGCTGTTGGCGTTGACCGGGCCGCCCGGGTAGCCCCAGCCGCCGGATACGCCGGAAGGGGTATTGGAGAACACGGTGTTCTTCTTCGAGTAGCCGATCTCGGTGTAGATCTCGCCGCCCTCGCCGAAGGCGAAGCTGGCGCGGCCGAACACGTTGACGTACTTCTCCTCGGGGGTCAGATCGCGGAACTGCTGTGCCGGATCCCACAGGCAGCCCTGCGCCTGCGCGGTGGCGTCGCTCTGGCCGGGGATGGTGGTCAGGCCGGCGCAGCCGGGCAGTGCCACCAAGCGGCCGGCGGTGTTGAACACCGAGCCATTGGGGCCGGTGCCGCCGGCGGTGCCGCCGCTGAGATAGGCGCCGCCGAGGAACTGCGCATCCTGTGCCGCATAGCCCCAGCGGCGGATGTCGCCGGTGCCGATCCACTTGCGGTCCTTGCGGTCGCTGATCTTGATCGCGTCGGTCTTGCCCACGTCCAGGCTGAAGAACGCGTTCCAGCCGTCGCTGGCGAGGTCGCCGGTACCGGCGGTCAGGGTCGCCTTGCGCGCGTCGCCGTCGCCGTCGCCGGAGAGGCCGTAGGAGCCGCGCAGGATCGCGCCCTGGAAGTCGCTGCGCAGGATGATGTTGACCACGCCGGCAATCGCGTCGGAGCCGTAGATCGCCGAGGCGCCGTCCTTCAGCACTTCGACCCGCTCGACCGCGTCCAGCGGGATGGTGCTCAGGTCGGTGAAGACCTTCTGGCCGTCGTCGGCCAGGCCGTAGGTGGCCATGCGTCGGCCGTTCAACAGCACCAGGGTGGAACCGGCGCCCAGGCCGCGCAGCGAGATGCCGGCGCCGCCGCCGGCAAAGCCGTTGCCGAAAGTCTTCGGGATCGAGCCGGCGCCGTCGGCGGTCAGGGTCTGCAGGTACTCGGCCAGCGAGGTCTTGCCGGTGCGGTCGATCTCCTGGCGGGTCACCACCTGCACCGGCGACGGGGTTTCGGTGTCGGTGCGCGGGATGTTGGAGCCGGTGACCGTGATGCGGTCGAGATTGGTGGCCGCTTCCTGGGCGAAGGCGGCGGGCCCTGCGAGGGTGGCGAGAACGCCGGCGACGGAGGCACACAGCAGCGTACGGCGGGTTGCACGCCGTTGGGTCGGGATGTTCACAGTTTCTCTCCTAACTGGAAACGCAGGTTGTGACTTTCTGACGAAAGCGCCGACGTCTTGGTGGCCGGCTGTCTCTCATCTAGGTGTATCTATCGTGAATAAATCGTGAATTTTAGATTAACACGGCCGGCCGGCGAATGCCGGCCGGCCGCGCCGGGGTGATTCAGCGGTCGAGCGAAAAATCGACCGGTACCAGCCCGTACGCCTGCACCGGCGTGCCGTTCTGCAGCGCCGGCTTGAACGCCCAGCGCTTGAGCACCTGGTCGCGGGCGGCCTGGTCCAGCACCCGGTGGCCGCTGCTCTTCTCGATGCTGACCTGCAGCGGTTGCCCGTCGGTGCCGACCAGCACCCGCAGCAGCACGCTGCCCTGCAGGCGATCGCGCAGCGCGTCGCGCGGATACGGCGGGGCCGGCGCGCGCAGGTACTGCAACTGCATGCCGTCCACCGGCGCGCTCGCGCTTGCGGGCGGCAGGCTCGGTGCGGCGATGCTGGGCGTGGGGTCGACATTGGGCGCGGTGTCCAGCGCTACCGGGCTGCTGTCGAACAGCGGCGCCGGCGTCGGGGTCGGCACCGGGACTGCGGTCGGCGTGCGCGGCTGCGTCGGCAGCTGTTTCTCGACGGTGGGAATGGTCGGCGGCGGTGGCGTGACCTTGACCAGCACCGGTTGCTGCCAGGGCGGCTGCACCTGCGCCGGTTCCGGTGGCGCGGTCACGTGCGAGAGCGGAAGCAGCAGCAACAGGGCGGCCAGCACGTGCAGGGCGATCGCGGTGCTGTAGGCCAGGACCCGGGACAGGTCGATGCGGAAGGACGGGGCGGGGAGTTGCGTGCGAACCATGGATCCACCTCTGCGATAGGAGTGTCGTGGACTGCGGTACCGGAAAACGCACGGGGGCGACGGATGGGGTCATCGCGCCCGTCCGCGTTTCGACAGTGCGCCGGTCGCGGGCACTTTGGCAAGAGGCGGCGGCGATCAAGGCCGGGTGCCGTATTGGCGAGGGGCGCTGCGGCGGACCGAAAACGACGACGGCGCCCGCAGGCGCCGTCGCGAAGGAGGGGGCGGACCGGGCTTACTTGCCCAGTTCGAACACCACATCCAGGTTGACCGAGACGCTGCTCTCGCCCGGCGCGACCGGGGTGCTGTCCATCTCCGCCTTCATCGCCATCGCGCGCATCATCGGCATCGGCGGGCGCACGCCGCCGCTGCTGCCTTCGGAGATGCTGACGATGCGCCGCACGTGCAGGCCCAGCGCCTTGGCGTAGGTCTGCGCGCGTGCCTGCGCCTTCTTCAGCGCATCGACCCGGGCCTGGTCGTACAGCGGTTCCGGGTCGTCGATCTCGAAGGTGGGGCCGTTGATCTGGTTGGCGCCCTGCGCGGCCAGCGCGTCGAGCACCTTGCCGAGCTTGGCGATGTCGCGCACCTTGAGGTTCACCGAGTTGTTGGCCTGGTAGCCGATGATCTGCGGCGCCTGGTTCTCGGCGTACTTGTACTGCGGGTTGAGGCTGACCCCGCTGGTCTGCACGTCCTTGTCGGCGATGCCGGCGGCGCGGATCGCGGCCAGTACCTTGGTCATCTGCTCGGCGTTCTGGCGCATCGCCGCGGCGCTGTCGGTGGCCTGGGTGACCACGCCGGCGGAGATGGCGGCGACGTCGGGCGCGCGCTTGGCCTCGGCCTGCGCGGCGATGTTGAGCAGGGTGCCGTCGGCGGGCACGGCGTAGCCGGGCGCGGCGGATTGGGCGTGGGCGGTCATCGTGCCTCCTAGGGCGAGGGACAGGGCCAGCAGCAGCGGGCGGACGGACAATGCGCGCATCGATGTTCTCCTTGTGAAGATTGGGCGAGGGTGTTGCCGCGACGATGAACGCGTCGTGATCTTCGCCGGGGTCGAAGCGATCGTCCCGCAATTAGCGATCGTTCAGTCAGTCCGGTCGGGTTATCCTTCGGCCATGCTGTATCTCGCGTCCCGTTCCCCTCGCAGAAACGAACTGCTGACCCGCCTCGGCGTGCCGTTCCGGATCCTCGACCTCGAGGTGCCGGAAGTGCGCGCGGCCGACGAGTCGGCGCAGGCCTATGTGCGCCGGGTGGCGCTGGACAAGGCCCGTGCCGGCTTGGCGCAACTGCCCGATGCCGCCGACGCGGTGGTGCTCGGCGCCGACACCGAGGTGGTGCTGGACGATCGCGTGTTCGGCAAGCCGGCCGACGCCGAGGATGCGGCGGCGATGCTGGCGGCCCTGTCCGGGCGCACCCACCAGGCGATGACCGCGGTGGCGCTGGTCGCCGCCGGACGCGAAGAGCTGGTGCTGGTGCCGACGGCGGTGACCTTCGCCGACTTGTCCGCACGCGACATCGCCGACTACGTGGCCAGCGGCGAGCCGATGGGGCGGGCCGGCGCGTATGCGATCCAGGGCGGCGCCGAGCGTTTCGTCAGCCGTCTCGACGGCAGTTATTCCGGGGTGATGGGCCTGCCCCTGCACCAGACCCACCACCTGCTGCGCACCTTCGGAGTGCTGTGATGTCGCAAGAGATCCTGGTCAACGTCACACCGCGCGAGACCCGGGTGGCCGTCATCGAGAACGGCATGCTGCAGGAGTTGCACATCGAGCGCGGCTGGCGCCGCGGCGTGGTCGGCAACATCTACAAGGGTCGGGTGCAGCGGGTGATGCCGGGCATGCAGGCCGCCTTCGTCGAGGTCGGGCTGGAGCGCGCGGCGTTCCTGCACGCCAACGACGTGGTGCGGCCGGCGCCGGTCGGCAATGGCGACACCGAGGAGGCGACGCCATTGCCGGTGTCGGCCGCGGTGCCGATCGTGGAGTTGCTGCGCGACGGCCAGGACATCGTGGTGCAGGTGGTCAAGGATCCGATCGGCAGCAAGGGCGCGCGGCTGACCACGCAGATCAGCATTCCCTCGCGCTATTTGGTGCTGCTGCCGCAGTCGCGGGTGATCGGGGTGTCGGCGCGGATCGAGGACGAGGCCGAACGGCAGCGCCTGAAGACTCTGGTCGCCGACTTGGCCGCCAGCCACGGCGGCTTCGGCTACATCATCCGCACCAATGCCGAGGGCCAGCCGGCCGAGGCCCTGGCCGAAGACATCGCCTACCTGTCGCGGGTCTGGAACGTGGTCGAGCGGCGCGGCCGCGACGGCGCCCCGGCCAGCATCATCTACGAGGACCTGAGCCTGCCGCTGCGCGCGGTGCGCGACCTGATCCGCAAGGACGTGGAGAAGGTCAAGGTGGATTCGCACGAGACCTTCGAACGGCTGCAGGCCTTCGTCGCCAAGTACATGCCGGTGCTGGCCGAGCGCCTGGAGCTGTACACCGGCGACCGTCCGATCTTCGACCTGTACGGGGTCGAGGACGAGATCGCCCGCGCGCTGGACAAGCAGGTGCCGCTGAAGTCCGGCGGCTACCTGGTCATCGACCAGACCGAGGCGATGACCACCATCGACGTCAACACCGGCTCGTTCCTGGGCCAGCGCAATCTCGAGGAGACGGTGTTCCGCACCAACCTGGAGGCGGCGCAGGCGGTGGCGCGGCAGCTGCGGCTGCGCAACCTCGGCGGCATCATCATCATCGACTTCATCGACATGGACGATGCCGAGCACCGCCGGCAGGTGCTGCGCACGCTGGAGAAGGCGCTCTCGCGCGACCATGCCAAGACCACGGTGTACGAGTTCTCGCCGCTGGGCCTGGTGGAGATGACCCGCAAGCGCACCGTGGAGAGCCTGGAGCGGCAGCTGTCCGAACCGTGCCCGGAATGCAGCGGGCGCGGCTCGATCAAGACCGCCGAGACCGTGACCTACGAGATCTTTCGCGAGATCACCCGCGCGGTGCGCCAGTTCGACGCGGCGCGGCTGCTGGTGATCGCCTCGACCAAGGTGGTGGCGCGCATCACCGACGAGGAATCGGCGGCGGTGGCCGAGCTGGAGGAATTCCTCGGCAAGACCATCCGCTTCCAGGCCGACGAACAATACCTGCAGGAGCAGTTCGACGTGGTGTTGTTGTGAGGCCGGGAGTGGGGAATCGGGAATGGGGAATGGGGGAAGAGCGCGCTGTTCGCGCTGACGCATCCCTGGATTCCTCGGCCGAATTTCACACGGCAATGAGCAGTTCGCGCTCTGCTGTTGCGATTCCCCATTCCCGATTCCCCATTCACCGCCCCTGATGCACACCCCGCTGCGCCGCCGCCTGCGCCTGGCTCGCCGTTTCGCGTTCTACGCGGTGGCGATCGGGCTGGTGTGCGTGGCCCTGGCGGTGGGCGCGCTGAGCCAGGCGCTGCCGTTCGTGGAGCGGCATCCGCAGCAGGTGGCGGCGTGGCTGAGCGAGCGCGCCGGGCGGCCGATCCGCTTCGACCGGCTGGAGACGGCCTGGACTCGGCGTGGCCCGCTGTTGCGCCTGGACGGACTGCGCATCGGCGCCGGCGACGGTGTGCGCATCGGCCAGGCCGAGGTGCTGGTGTCGATGTACGCGGGATTGCTGCCCGGACGCTCGTTCACCGAATTGCGCCTGCGCGGCCTGGCGCTGACCCTGCTGCGCGCCGACGACGGCAACTGGAGCGTGCAGGGCCTGCCGACCTCGGGGCAGGGCGGCGATCCGCTGGATGCGCTGGAAGGGCTGGGCGAGTTGCAGGTCATCGATGGACGCCTGCGTGTACACGCCCCGTCGCTGGGCCTGGAAGCGCAGGTGCCGAAGATCGACCTGCGGATGCGCGTGAACGGCGAGCGCCTGCAGGTGGGCGTGCACGGCTGGAGCGATCTGCAACAGGCGCCGCTGACCGCGGTGCTGGACCTGGACCGTCGCAGTGGCGACGGCCAGGCCTACCTGGCGGTGCGCCCGGCGGAACTGGCCGGCTGGGCCGGCCTGCTGCATGCGGCCGGCATCGAACTGCAGGGCGGGGTCGGCGACGTCCAGGCCTGGCTGGACCTGCAGCAGCGCCGGGTCGCCGGGGTGACCGTGGACGCCACGCTGCGCGCGCTGCGCCTGCGCGGCGCGCCGCTGGCCGACGGGCGCACCCGGCCGCAGCTCGCCTTCACCACCTTCCGCGCGAAGGCGCGCTGGCGCCAGATCGACGGCGGCTGGCGGCTGGATGCGCCGCAACTGCAGTTCGGCCAGGCCGGGCAGACGCTGCAGCGCCTGGACGGGCTGACCGTGGCCGGCGGACGCCGTTTCGCTCTGTACGGCGATCGGCTCGACCTGGCGCCGCTGATCGCGGTGGCCGGGCTCAGCGACCGGCTTTCGCCCAGCCTGCGCAGTTGGTTGGCGGTGGCGCGGCCGCGCGTGCAACTGACCCAGGTGGCGGTGAGCGGGGTTCCCGGCGGTCCGCTGTACGGCCAGGGGCGGCTGGCGGACCTGGCGTTCGCGCCGGCGGGCGGTGCGCCCGGGGTGAGCGGGCTGCGCGGCCGCTTCGACGGCGATGCCCAGGCCGGCGAACTGGCGCTGGAGGCCGGCAGCCCGGTCCGCGTCGACTGGCCCAGCGGCTTCGGCGTGGTCCACCAAGTCCAGTTGGCCGGGCGCATCGTCGCCTTCCGCGATGGCGACGGCCTGCGCGTGGCGACCCCGGGGCTGCGCGTGCAGGGCAGCGACTACGGCGCCGACGTGCGCGGCGGGCTGCGCTTCCAGGACGACGGCTCGCGGCCGTGGATCGACCTGGCTGCCGACCTGCAGGACGCGCCGGTGGTGGCGGCGAAGAAGTTCTGGGTCCATTCCAAAATGAGCAAGGCCGCCACCGACTGGCTCGACGCCGCGCTGCAGGGCGGGCGCCTGCGCGACGGCCATGCGCTGGTCTCCGGCGACCTGGACGACTGGCCGTTCGCCGACCACAACGGCCGCTTCGAGGCGACCGCGCGGCTGGAGGACGCCAAGGTGCGCTTCCAGCACGACTGGCCGGCGGTGGAGAACGTGGACGCCAGCGTCGCCTTCATCGGCAACGGCTTCGAGGTGCATGGCCGCGGCAGCATGGGCGGGGTGCCGGTGGAGCAGCTGTCGGCGGCGCTGCCCGACTACAAGGAAGGCCAGCTCAGCGTGCTGGCCAGCACCCGCGCCGAGACCGGCAAGCTGCTGGCGATGCTGCGGCAGAGTCCGCTGCACGCCCATTACGGCGACACCCTGGATGCGCTCAGCGCGTCGGGGCCGGCCGATGTCACCTTCGACCTGCTGCAGCCGCTGCGTGCCGACATCGGCACCCACCACCTGCGCGGCACGGTCGACCTGCTCGGCGCGCATATCGCCGACAAGCGCTGGGACCTGGCCTTCGACGACATGCGCGGCAGCGCCAACTACAGCGATACCGGATTCGCCGCGCAGAAGCTGAGCGTGGCCTACCAGGGCCACCAGGGCGAACTGGCGCTGCGCGCCGGCGACGGCGTGCAGGATCCGCAGCAGGCCTTCGAGGCCGCGCTGAGCGCGTCGCTGGACGCGAACGAACTGCTCGACCGGGTGCCGGAAATGGCCTGGCTCAAGCCGTACGTGCAGGGCCGCTCGCGCTGGAACATCGGCGTCGGCCTGCCCAAGACCCCCGACGGCGGCGCGCAGCCGCCGACCCGGCTGCAGCTGCGCTCGGACCTGGTCGGCACCCAGTTGCTGATGCCGGCGCCGATGGACAAGGCGCCGGCCACGCCGCTGGCGACCTCGGTCAACGTGCCGCTGCCG
>NZ_NMPP01000108.1:0-5634 GCF_009192885.1 Xanthomonas sp. LMG 12462
TGAAGCCCCTCCCACAAAAGCAGCTGTTTTTTATCGGCGCACTGGATCGCTTTGCAGCGATTGTGCTCCGCGGACTACGCTGCCGTCCCGATTCCCGATTCCCGATTCCCGATTCCCGGCTTTCAACAGCCGCAGGCTGGTCATCCCGAATCCCGAATCCCGAATCCCGAATCCCAGCTCCTCTGTGCTAGAACACAGCACAGCGGCACGGCGATCTTCGCCGCCGCGATCGCGGCGCAGGGCACTGCCGCACTGCACAAGGAGGACCGCATGAAGCGAGCAGGGTGGTGGACGCCGTTGCTGTTGGGCATGGCCGCGCCGGCATTGGCGCAGGACGGCAGCGGCACGGTGCGCATCGGCGCCAGTCTGCGCGCCGGCCCGGCGCCGGAGTATCCGCGCGTGGCCACGCCGGCCACCGACGACGCGTTGCAGGTGCATGGCTGCACACGGGATTGGGCCTGGTGCGATGTCAGCTGGCGCGAGAAACGCGGCTGGCTGCCGGCTGGTGCGATCGACTTTCACGAACAGGGGCAGGGCGTCGCGCCCGGCGCCTCGCTCGGTGTGCCCACGGTCGGCTTCGCGCTGGACCGCTACTGGGACACGCACTATCGCGGCCAGCCGTGGGCACGCGAACGCGCGCGTTACCGCCCGCTGGAAAGCGCGGCGACTGCCGCTGGTCCAGCGCAGATCCCGGCACCGCTGCAGCGGCAGTTGGCGCCGCAATGGCGGGCGCCCCCTCCACCGCAGGCGTCCGCGTCCGAGGCCGTGAGCGCCACGCCGGCATGGACGCCGCCGGGCGAGCGGATGCATCAGATCCCGCCGCCGGACGCACTCAATCCCCGCTACAACAAGGAACTGGCGAAGGAACTGCAACGCCAGGACAGCGACCGCCGCCAGCGCGAATCGATGGGACTGCAACCGGTGCCGCCGTCTGCTTCCGCACCGTCAGCATCGCCTTCGTGGCCGCCCACGCCCGCGACGATCCAGTGGGTCGAGCGGCATCCGCCGAAGCCGAGTTCGCCACCGCCTCCGCCTCCGCCTCCGCCCTCAGCGCCACCGGCCAAGCCGGAACCGCACAAGGACGAGGCCGCCGGGCGACACGACGTGAAGCAACTGGAACGCTGAGCCGCGCCACGGCGCCCTCAAAGGCGCCGTGCGGCCTGGGTACGGTCAGGCCTTGGCGAACACCAGCGCGGCGTTGGTGCCGCCGAAGCCGAAGCTGTTGGACATCACCGTGCGCAAGTCCGCGTCGCGGCTCTCGCGCACGATCGGGAAGCCCTCGGCGCGCGGATCCAGCGTGTCGATATTGGCCGAGCCGGCGATGAAGCCGTCGCGCAGCATCAGCAGGCAGTAGATCGCCTCGTGCACGCTCGCCGCACCCAGCGAATGCCCGGACAGCGCCTTGGTCGAGGACAGCGGCGGCACCGCGTCGCCGAACACCGCACGCACCGCGTCCAGCTCGGTGACGTCGCCCAGCGGCGTCGAGGTGCCGTGGGTGTTGAGGTAGTCGATTGGCGCGTCCACGCCCTGCAGCGCCATGCGCATGCAGCGCACCGCGCCTTCGCCGGACGGGGCCACCATGTCGGCGCCGTCGGAGGTCACGCCGTAGCCGACCAGTTCGGCGTGGATGCGCGCGCCGCGCGCCATCGCATGGTCGTAGTCCTCCAGCACCAGCATGCCGCCGCCGCCGGCGATGACGAAGCCGTCGCGCGCGGCGTCGTAGGGCCGCGAGGCCACCGCCGGCGTGTCGTTGAAGCCGGTGGACAGCGCGCCCATGGCGTCGAACATCAGGCTCATGGTCCAGTCCAGCTCTTCGCCGCCGCCGGCGAACATCACGTCCTGCTGGCCGTGGCGAATCAGGTCCGCCGCCGCGCCGATGCAGTGCGCCGAGGTCGCGCACGCGGCCGACAGCGAGTAGCTCACGCCCTTGATCTTGAACGCGGTGGCCAGGCTCGCCGACACCGCCGAACACATCGTGCGCGGCACCATGTACGGGCCGACCTTGCGCACGCCGCGGTTGCGCAGCAGATCCGCCGCTTCCACCTGCCAATGGCTGGAGCCGCCGCCGGAGCCGGCGATCAGGCCGATCCGCGGGTCGCTAATCGCCGCCTCGTCCAGGCCGGCATCGGCCAGCGCATCGCGCAGCGCCAGGTAGGCGTAGGCCGAGGCGTCGCCCATGAAGCGCTTGAGCTTGCGGTCGATCGCCGCGTCCAGATCCAGTTGCACATCGCCGCCGATCTGGCTGCGCAGGCCGGCCTCGACCGCCTGCGGGTTATGGCGGATGCCGGCGCGGCCTTCGCGCAAGGCGCGCGACACGCTGTCCAGATCGTTGCCCAGGCACGACGTGATGCCCATTCCGGTAATGACCACGCGCCGCATCAGAACGCCTCCGTCGACGTGAACAGGCCCACGCGCAGGTCCTTGGCGGTATAGATCTCGCGCCCGTCCACCGACATGCGGCCGTCGGCCACCGCCATCGCCAGCTTGCGGTTGATCACCCGGCTGATGTCGATCTCGTACACCACCTGCTTGGCGGTGGGCAGCACCTGCCCGGTGAACTTCACTTCGCCCACGCCCAGCGCGCGGCCGCGGCCGGGCGCGCCCAGCCAGGTCAGGAAGAAGCCGGTCAACTGCCACATCGCATCCAGGCCCAGGCAGCCGGGCATCACCGGATCGCCGATGAAATGGCAGCCGAAGAACCACAGGTCCGGGCGGATATCCAGTTCGGCGCGGATCACGCCCTTGCCGTGCGCGCCGCCGGTCTCGTCGATGGCGACGATGCGGTCGAACATCAGCATCGGATCGTTGGGCAGGCGCGCGGCGTCGGCGCCGAACAACTCGCCGCGTGCGCTGGTGAGCAATTGCTCGCGCGAATAGGAGGACAGACGACTCATGAGCGGAACATTCCCAGGCGAGACAGTCGAGGCGCGCAAGAGTGCATGAGCCTCGCGCGTTCAATCAAACGTTTTATCCGTACGCACGCGTAGTGTCGGCAGCGGCGGTGGCGCGCGCACTGTGCCGGATCAAGGCGCGCATTCTCAGTCCGTGCGCAGCGCGGGGCTTATCATGCGCACACCGTTCGCAGGCGTAGGGTATGGGGTCGATGCGCAAGATCATTCACGTCGACATGGACGCGTTCTACGCGTCCGTGGAGCAGCGTGACGATCCGGCGCTGCGCGGCAAGCCGGTGGTGGTGGCCTGGCGCGGCATGCGCTCGGTGGTGTGCGCCGCCTCCTACGAGGCGCGCGTGTTCGGCGTGCGCTCGGCGATGCCGGCGCTGCGTGCCGAGCGGCTGTGCCCGGACGCGATCTTCGTGCCGCCGGATTTCGCCCGTTACAAGGCGGTGTCGCGGCAGGTGCGCGAGATCTTCCAGCGCCACACCGACCTGATCGAGCCGCTGTCGCTGGACGAGGCCTACCTGGACGTCACCGAGCCCAAGGGCGAGTTGCGCACCGCCACCGAGATCGCCCAGACCATCCGCGCGCAGATCCGCGCCGAAACCGAACTGACCGCCTCGGCCGGCATCGCACCGAACAAGTTCCTGGCCAAGATCGCCTCGGACTGGCGCAAGCCCGACGGCCAGTTCGTGATCCGTCCGCATCGCGTGGAGGCGTTCCTGACCCCATTGCCGGTGAACAAGGTGCCCGGCGTGGGCAAGGTCATGGAGGCCAAGCTGGCGGAACTGGGCATCGCCACCGTGGGCGACCTGCGCGCGCGCAGCGAGGCGGAACTGGAAGCGCGCTTCGGCAGCTTCGGCCTGCGCCTGTACCAGCGCGCGCGCGGCATCGACGAACGCCCGGTGGAGTCGGACCAGCCGGTGCAGTCGATCTCCTCCGAGGACACCTTCGCCGAAGACCTGGCGTTGGACGCGCTGGAGCCGGCGATCCGGCAACTGGCCGAGAAGACCTGGAACGCCACCCGCCGCACCGAGCGCATCGCGCGCACCGTGGTGCTGAAGCTGAAGACCGCGCAGTTCCGCATCCTCACCCGCAGCTTCACCCCGGAGCAACCGCCGGACTCGCTGCAGGCCTTGATCGACATCGCCCTGGCGCTGCGCGAGCGGGTGGACCTGCCGGCATCCACCCGCTACCGCCTGGTCGGCGTCGGCCTGTCCGGCTTCCACGAGCGCGAGCCTGGGCAGGCGCAGGGGCGCTTGTTCGGTTGAGGCGGTGGCGTTGCCTGGGAGACTGCCTTCCCGGCTGATTGCATGGGAACGTGTGCCACGGGAGACTGTCGTACCCTTTATCGCCGCGCCCTGAGCGGTGCGTGGATTGAAACACCTGGGGTTACGGTGCGGCGACGGCGGGTCTGTGTCGCGCCCTTGCGGGGGGCGTGGATTGAAAGCACATCGAGTCGGTCAGCAGGCACAGCGTCAGCGGTCGCACACGCTCGCGTGTGCGTGTGTTGAAACAACCATGGGATGTGGGTGCAGGCCGAGAACCTGGCCGTCGCTCCCGCGTCGGGACTGAAGTCCCTCCCACAGGGGCATGCTGCTCGGGTTGCAACAGCGACTTCATCCTCCGGCACGCGGATCGACCTGGTCGCGCCCTCACGGATGCGTGGGTTGAAACATGGGTGGGGATCGCCAACCGGTGATGTTCTCGGGTGTCGTGCGCGCGAGTGCAGGGATCGAGCGGTTGACTCGGGCCGGGATGGATCGCGTGAGCGCGGTTCGCGCGCTCGGTCGCCGTCACGGCGCTGCCGCAGCGGGCGTGGCGTGGTCGCAATCGCGTGCCAGCGAAGGCAGCGTCCGCGCCACGCCGCGCCGCGCCCGCGCGCGGCGCAACCGCATACGAGCTTACGCCACCTACAATGCGCACTTATTCCACTGTGTTGGGCACAACATGACGTTTCCGTATGCATTGGTGGTGTTCGACCTGGACGGCACCCTGGTCGACAGCGGCGCCGACATCGCCGAGGCGTTGAACCGTACCCTGGCCGACTTCGGCCTGCCGCGCGTGTCGGAGGCGACCGTGCTCGGCTGGATCGGCGAAGGCGTGCGTAAGCTGGTCGAAATCGCCTGGCGGCATGCCGGCGATACAACACCGCTTGAGACGGTGATGCCGACCTTCATGCGTCACTACGCCGAATGCCTGTTGCGCAGTCCGCGGCTGTATCCGGGTGCGGCCGAGGCGCTGACGCAGTTGCATGCGGATGGCGTGACGCTGGCGCTGTGCACCAACAAGCCGTCGGCGATGGTGCCGCCGCTGTTGCGCCATCTGGGCGTGGCCGATCTGTTCTCTGCGGTGCTCGGCGGCGACAGCCTGCCCGAGCGCAAGCCCAGCCCGGCGCCGCTGCTGCACCTGGCGCAGCGGTTCGCGCAGCCGCCGGCGCGCTGCCTGATGGTCGGCGATTCGGGGACCGACCTGCAGGCCGGCCACGCCGCCGGCATGCCGGTGGCGCTGGTGCGCTACGGCTATCCGCGCGATCTGGATCTGGCCACGGCCGACGTGGTGTTGCTGATGGATGATTTGCGCGCGCTGCTGCAGCTTCGCTGATACGACGGCGATCCCAACACTGCAGTGTAGCGCAAAGACCGGGATGCGCTTGCAGGAGCGGCTTCAGCCGATGACGCAGTAAGCCCCTCTCCCCCCGGGAGAGGGGTTGGGGTGAGGGTCCGGGCGCGTAGCGGTC
>NZ_NMPP01000109.1:0-6982 GCF_009192885.1 Xanthomonas sp. LMG 12462
CCCGACCGCCACCGCCCAGTTCCCCCCGACCGGGGAACTGTCGGCGGCGCGCGCGGCCAGCGTGGTCCACCTGTTCGCCGACCAGGGCCTGCAGCCCTCGCGGCTGTCGATGATCGGCTACGGCCAGTTCCCCCCGCGCGCCAGCAACGACACGCCGGCAGGCCGCAACGCCAACCGCCGCGGCGGGGGGTGTCGGGGTGGCCGGCGCGGCGCCGGCGCTCAAACGATCGGAGGCCGACGGCGTCGCATCGCCGCTGTCGCCGGAGTCGGCCAGGATCACCAGCACCACGCGGCGGTTGGCGTTGCGGCCTGCCGGCGTGTCGTTGCTGGCGCGCGGGCGGAACTGGCCGTAGCCGATCATCGACAGCCGCGAGGGCTGCAGGCCCTGGTCGGCGAACAGGTGGACCACGCTGGCCGCGCGCGCCGCCGACAGTTCCCAGTTCGAGGGGAACTGCGCGGTGGCGATCGGGGTGTTGTCGGTGTAGCCCTCCACGCGCACCCCGTTGGGCACGCCGGACAGCACCTGCGCCAGTTCGGACAGGGTGGCGCGCGCGCTCTGGTCGAGCGCGGCCGAGCCGGAGCCGAACAGGATGTCGCTGTTGATCTCCACTTCGATCCACAGCCCGGCGCGGCGCACGGTGATCAGCTTCTTCTGGATCAGCGGCGCCAGCGCGGCGCCGAGGCGATCGGCGATGCTGTCGAGCTGGCGCTGCGCGCGTCGCAGCTGCTGCGCGTCGCGCAGGTCGTCGCCGCGCTGCGCGTTGCCCGAGGGCAGGCGGTTGGGATCGGGCAGGGTCAGCGCCGGGCTGGACTTGATCGGGGTCGGCCGCTCGCCGCCCTGGCCCTGCAGCGCGTGGTCGCCGACCTGCACCGGACGCAGGGTCGTCGGGGTGCCGCCGAACGCGGCGCTCATCGCGTCGGCCATGACCCGGTACTTGGCTTCGTTGATCGTGGACAGCGCGTACATCACCACGAAGAAGGCGAGCAGCAACGTCATCAGGTCGGCATAGGGGATGGCCCATGCCTCGTGGTTGGCGTGCTCGTCGTGGGAGTGCTTGCGGGCCATTCGGAACTCAATGCAAGAATCCGGCCAGTTTCGATTCGATGTTGCGCGGGTTCTCGCCCTGGGCGATGGCGATCAACCCTTCGATGATCATTTCGCGTTCGCCGCAGCTGTGCTTGATCACGCTCTTGAGCTTGGCGGCCATCGGCAGGAACAGCAGGTTGGCCGAGGCGATGCCGTAGATGGTGGCGGTGAACGCGGCGGCGATGCCGTGGCCGAGCTTGCTCGGGTCGGCCAGGTTCTTCATCACCGCGATCAGGCCCAGCACCGCGCCGATGATGCCCAGGGTGGGCGCGTAGATGCCCATGCCCTCGAACACCTTGGCCGCGGCCAGGTCGCAATGTTCCTGGCCTTCCAGGTCGATCTCCAGCATGTGCCGGATCGCTTCCGGCTCCACGCCGTCCACCAGCATCTGCAGGCCCTTGCGCACGAACGGATCCTGCTGCTGCGGCACCTGGTTCTCCAGCCCGAGCAGGCCCTGGCGGCGCGCGATGTTGCTCCATTCCACGATCTGCTTGAGCAACGCCTGGCGATCGCTCGGCGGCGGCCACAGGATCCACTTGGCGATCTGGAACGCACGGCGGAACACAGACGGCGGGGTGTGCACCAGGATCGCGGCGACGGTGCCGACGATCACGATCACGAACGCAGCCGGCGACCACAGCGCCGAAATGCCGGCGCCCTTGAGGATGCTGCCGCCGATGAGCGACAGAATCGCCAACAGCAGGCCGATGAGACTGAGCTTGTCCATGCAGGAGGTATCGGCCAGGGGGCTTGGGACTTGATGGGTTGGCGGCCGGGAATGGGGAATGGGGAATGGGGAATCGATGAAGCCGGGATTCGGGAATGGGGATTGGGGAATCGCAAAAGCGCGCGCACGCCAACCGCTCATCCCGGCTCTATCGCGTCGCGGCTGAAGCCGCTCCCACATTGGGGGTGAGGTACACGGGAGCTGCTGTTGCGATTCCCGAATCCTGATTCCCGAATCCCAGCCTCACCGCGTCGCGGCTGAAGCCGCTTCTACGGCAGAATCAGGGAAAAACGAAGCGCCAGGGAACCCGCTCCTGCGATTCCTCAATCCCCATTCCCCAATCCCGGCCTTCAGGCCTTCAGGCCTTCAAGCCATCCACATCCAGGATCAGCGCCAGGCGGCCGTCGCCGATGAGGGTGGCGCCGGCGTAGCCGGGCAGGCCGCGCAGCGAGCGCGGCAGCGGCTTGATCACCACTTCCTCGCGGCCGCGGACCTGGTCCACGACCAGGCCCATGCGCGATTCGCCGGCCTGCAGCACCACCACGGTGAGCAGCGGCAGTTGCGGGGCGTCGATGTTGAGCCACTGGCGCAGGTCCACCAGCGGCAGGGTGTGCGACTGCCGGTCGAGCACGGCGCGGCCGTCGAACCAGCCCAGCGAGCGGCGCGGGGCGTGCAGCACTTCCACCACGCGCGCCAGCGGTAGCGCGTAGACGGTATCGCCGGCCTGCACCAGCAGGGTCGGCAGGATCGCCAGGGTCAGCGGCACGCGGATCAGGAAGCGGCTGCCGCGGCCCAGTTCCGACTGGATCTGGATCTGCCCGCTGAGTTCGCGGATGCGCGACTGCACCACGTCCATGCCGACGCCGCGGCCGGAGATGTCGGTGACTTCGGATTTGGTCGAGAAGCCGGGCAGGAACACCAGGTGCAGGCATTCCTCGGTGGTCAGGCGGGCGGCGGCCTCGGGGTCGATCAGGCCCTTCTCGCGGGCCTTGGCGCGCAGCCGTTCCGGGTCGATGCCGGCGCCGTCGTCCTGCACCTCGATGCTGACGTAGTCGCCTTCCTGCTGCGCCGACAGGCGCACGTGGCCGCCGCGCGGCTTGCCGGTGGCTTCGCGCAGCGCCGGGGCCTCGATGCCGTGGTCGATCGCGTTGCGCACCAGGTGCACCAGCGGATCGGCCAGCGCCTCAACCAGGTTGCGATCGAGCTCGGTGTCGGCGCCGATCAGTTCCAGCTCCACTTCCTTGTTGAGCGAGCGGGCGACGTCGCGCGCCACCTTGGGGAAGCGCGAGAACACCTTGCCCACCGGCTGCATGCGCGTACGCATCACCGCCGACTGCAGGCGCGCGGTGGCGATGTCCAGGCTGCTGACCGCGCGGTCCAGCTCCTCGTCGCGCAGGCGCACGCGCAGGGTCTTGAGGCGGTTGCGCGAGAGCACCAGTTCGCCGATCAGGTTGACGATCGCGTCCAGGCGCTTGGTGTCCACGCGCACGGTGTGTTCGGGCTCGGCGGCCTTGGCCGGGGCGGCCGCGGCCTTGGGCGCGGCGCTGGGCGCACGCGGCGCCGGCTGCAGCGCCTGCGGCGTGGCCGTCGGCGGCGCATCGCCGTGCAACTGGTCCAGCAGCGCCTCGAATTCGTCGTCGCTGATCAGGTCCGCATCGCCCGCGGCGGCCGCGGGCGCCTTGGCGGCGGGCGCCGGCGCGGCGCTCTTCGCGGGTGCCGGCGCCGGTGCGTCGTCGCCGTGCGCGTCGAACTGCGCGATCAGCTCCGGCGGCGCGCGCGGCGGCTCCTGGCCGCTGCCGAAGGCATCGAGCATCGACTGCAGGTAGTCCAGCGACTGCTGCGCGGCGTCGAAGTGCCGCGCCTGCAGGGTGGCCTGGCCGGCACGGGCCATGCCCAGGGTTTCCTCCGCCGCGTGGCACAGCTCGACCATGGCGTTGATCGCCAGGAAGCCGGCGCCGCCCTTGAGCGTGTGGAAGCCGCGGAACACGGCGTTGAGCTGGCCGCTGTCCTCGGGCGCCTGCTCCAGCGACACCAGCTGCTCGCCGAGCCGGTCCAGGATCTCCTGGGCCTCGATGATGAAGTCGGCAGCGATGTCGTCGGGTACGGCGCTCATAGCGTTACAGTCCCAGGCCCGAGAGCAGGTCGTCGGCGTCGTGCTGCGACACGCCGTGGCGGTCCAGGCCGGGCAGGGCCGGGCCGGCCAGGCTGCCGTCGGCCTTCTTGTTTTCTTCCTTCGGCGGCAGACCCAGCGCGCCGAAGCCTTCGTGCACGCGGCGCACGATGCCGGCGACGCGACGGATGATCTGCCCGGTCAGGTCCTGGAAGCTCTGCGCCAGGGCCATTTCGGTGAGGTTGTGGCGGATCTTGTCGAGGATCTCGCTCTGGTCGCCGCTGAGGCCGCCGGCGGCGAGCTGGTCGGCCAGCGCACGGCATTCCTCGGCCAGGTCCAGGGTGCGGTGGCTGGCCTGTTCGGTCATCTCCACCACGTGGTCCAGGCGCGAGCAGGCGTCGTCCAGCTCGCCGGCCTCGCTGGGCACCACCGGCAGTTCGCCGAGCGCCTGCCCCAGATCGCGCGCGAGCCGGCTCAGGCCCTGCATCATCGGCCGCGTGCGCCAGGCGGCGAGGGTGTCGATCTCCCTGCGCCAGCCGGCCTCGTCGCCGTTCTCCAGCGCGTCCAGCGCGCCTTGCAGGCGTTCGATCAGGGCGGTACGTTCGGCGGTGGCTTCCATTTAGGCGGTCGCTCCCAGGCGTTCGAAGATCTTGCCCAGCTTCTCCTGCAGCGTCTGCGCGGTGAACGGCTTGATGATGTAGCCGTTCACGCCGCACTGCGCGGCCTCGATGATCTGCTCGCGCTTGGCCTCGGCGGTGACCATCAGTACCGGCAGGTGCTTGAGCTTGTCGTCGGCGCGGATGTTGCGCAGCAGATCGATGCCGGTCATGCCCGGCATGTTCCAGTCGGTGACCACGAACTCGAACGGCGCCGAGCGCAGCGCGGCCAGGGCGCTGTTGCCGTCTTCGGCCTCGGCGGTATTGGTGAAGCCCAGATCGCCGAGCAGATTCTTGACGATGCGTCGCATCGTCGAGAAATCGTCCACGATCAAAATCCGCATGTTCTTGTTCACCACTGACTCCTAAGGGTTCCTATTCTTCGTCTTCCAGACCGGCATCGGCGACCTCGAACGCCTTCAGGCGTCCGCGCAACCGTACCGTGGCCTGGCCATGGATCTGACACACGCGCGACTCGCTGACCCCGAGCACCGCGCCGATTTCCTTGAGGTTCAATTCCTGCTCGTAGTACAGCGACAGCACCAACTGCTCGCGTTCGGGCAACTGCGCGATGGCCTTGCCCAGCTCGCGGCCGAATTCGCTGCGCTCGAGCATCTGCTGCGGATTGGGTCCGCCCTTGGCGATGGTATCCAGCTCGCCATGGTCCTCGATGCGCGACTCCAGGCTCAGCACCTGGCCGCGGGCGGCATCTTCCATCAAACGCAGGTATTCGGGAAGCGGCATGTCCATCGCCGCGGCCACTTCGTTGGCGGCGGCGGCGCGGCCGGTGCTCTGTTCGATCTTGCGGATCGCCGAGGCGGCGTCGCGGGCGCGGCGGTGCACCGAGCGCGGCACCCAGTCGCCGCGGCGGATCTCGTCGATCATCGCGCCGCGGATGCGGATCGAGGCGTAGGTCTCGAACGAGGCGCCCTGTTCGGCGTCGTAGCTGCGCGAGGCCTCGATCAGGCCGATCATGCCGGCCTGGATCAGGTCGTCGATCTCGACGCTGGCCGGCAGCCGCGCGGCCAGGTGGTGGGCGATGCGCCGGACCAGGTCCGAGTGCTGGGCGATGTAGTCGTTGGCGCTGTTGCGCTGGACGGCGCGGTAGTGGGCGGCGGCGTTCATGCGGCCACCCCGCGCTGGATGATGCGCTCGACGAAGAACTCGACGTTGCCGCGCGGGGCGGTCGGCGCCTGCCAGCGTGCGGTGCGCCGGGCGATCTCGGAGATCGCCTGCGCCGACGGGCTGGACGGGTAGGCCTTGACCACCGGCTGCTGGCGCTGCACCGACAGGCGCAGCCAGTCGTCCTGCGGCACGCAGCCCAGGTAGTTCAGCGACACGTCGCCGAGGAACTTCTCGCAGACCCGGCTGAGCTTGTCGTACAGCAGGCGGCCTTCGTTGAGGTCGCGGACCATGTTGGCGACGATCTGCACCCGGTCCACGCCGCGCTCGCGCGAGAGGACCTTGATCAGGGCGTAGGCGTCGGTGATCGAGGCCGGCTCGTCGCAGACCACCACCACCGCGTCCTGCGCGGCCTGGCAGAAGGTCAGCACGCTGTCGGTGATGCCGGCGGCGGTGTCGACGATCATCACGTCCAACTCGCGCTGCAGCTCGGAGAACACGTTGACCAGGCCGACGTGCTGGGCCGGCGGCAGCTCGGCCATGTAGCGGCGGCCGGAGGCAGCGGGCACCACCATGAGCCCGTTGGGCATGTCGATCAGCACCTCTTCCAGGGTGCAGCGCCCGGCGACCAGGTCGGCCACGGTGAACTTGGGGGTCAGCCCGAGCAGCACGTCGACGTTGGCCAGGCCCAGGTCGGCGTCCAGCAGCAGGGTGCGCTTGCCCATGTCGGCCAGCGCCATGGACAGGTTCACCGAGATGTTGGTCTTGCCCACGCCGCCCTTGCCGCCGGTCACGGCAATGGTGCGCACCGGACCCAGCGGTTCGCTGCGCGTCGCCGACAGGGGGAAGGCATTGGTCAGATTGACGTAGTCACGCGACGGCATGGGTCTGCTCCGGAGTACAGGGCTTATCGGCAGCGCGCCGCAAATCTTCAAGGCGCAATACCAGGCTGGCGGCGTTGGCGCGGTGCAGGTCGTCCGGCACACGCTGTCCATCGGTCACCCAGGTGATGGGGAGGCGGTGGTCCACGACCACCGACAAGGCACTGCCGAACCGCCCGGTCTCGTCCAACTTGGTCAGGATGACCCCCTGTGGGTCGGCGCCGGCGAACCGGCGCACCACCTCGTCCAGGTCGGAGAAATGGGCGTTGGCGGGGAGGACCAGCAAGGATCGGACCACGCGCGAGGCGCGCAGCCAGTGCAGCTGGGCGGCCAGGGCGCGGTCGCGCTGGCCCATGCCGGCGGTGTCGATCAGCACCAGCTTGTAGTCGGCCAGGCGCT